>JBBRHI010000072.1:0-9777 GCA_038222995.1 Bacteroidia bacterium
GGCCTACGCATCATGGGGCATTTGATATTGCCTATTTCCGTTGTATTCCTAATATGACGGTAAGTGCGCCGATGAACGAAGAAGAATTGCGAAACCTAATGTACACCGCGCAATTGGATGAAACAGAAGGTCCGTTCAGCATTCGCTACCCTCGCGGGAACGGTGTTATGGTAAACTGGAAAACGCCTTTTAAAAAATTAGAAATAGGGAAAGGCCGTAAACTAAAAGACGGCAAAGACATTGCCATTTTATCTTTAGGGCATCCCGGAAATTTTGCCGCGGAAGCCGTTAAAACCCTTGAAGCGGAAGGAATTCAACCGGCACATTATGATCTTAGGTTTGCCAAGCCTTTAGATGAAGCTATGCTGCATGAAGTATTTGCCCGTTACAAAAAAATAATTACGATTGAAGACGGAACCATTGTGGGCGGCGTAGGCAGTGCTATACTTGAATTTATGGCCGACCACAATTATACTGCGGAAGTAAAACGCCTGGGCATTCCCGATAAATTTATTGAGCACGGTGAACAAAGCGAATTATATGAAGAGTGCGGATTCTCCGTAAGCCAAATTCAAGAAGAGATTAGGCAGCTATTAAAAGAAAAGAAAGAAAGAAAAATAGGATAAAATCCTGTTGATGTTATATTTTCGATTAATTATTTTGAAGCCAGTAACGTTAAATGGCACGGAGCTCACCCTATTAAATGCCGGAGCTTTTTAACAAACCATTCAGTAAATTACCTCCAATTTTTGAAGAGTATTTCAGGAAATATTTATTATAGAAAGGTACGACGTAAATTAGGTTTTAACTTTTTTCAAATTATTTTCGGAATTTATTTTACTCCTGCTCTTGGTAATAATAATACATGCCCGGTTCGTTTCTCGAAGGTTCCTGCCATTGTTTCTATTTCGGCTTGGTAAATATATACGCCTTGCTCGCATTGCTTACCTTTATTACTGCCGTCCCATCCTATATTGCTGCCATTGCTTACAAATATTTGGGCTCCCCATCTATCAAATATCCGGAGTTTTATTTCGGATAAGCCGTAACCTATAGGTATAAATACATCATTATAACCGTCATCATTAGGGCTAAAGGCATTAGGAATGAAAATATCATAATCCTTTGTAACGTGTACGCAAACAGTATCCAAGGCAAGACAACCGTATCCGTTTTCACCTAAAAGTATATAACAGGTTGTTTCTTGAGGATTCACAACAATAGTATTACAAAAATTACAATTTAAAGTAACGCCGCCAGGAGATAAGAATCCTACTTCCACATCGCCGCTTCCTGTTAAAGTTACTGCTTCATCAATATTCACAACAGTATCTCTTCCCGCAAATACATGCGGAACCGGCTTTACGATTACTTGTACAGTAGCAGTACCCGCACAAAGCCCTAAACCACCTGCGGTTAATGTATAAACAGTGGTTGTTAAAGGCTTAACCATTGTACTTGGCCGTGTAGGTTGCGAAATATTTAGTAAAGGAGCCCAGCTGTAATTAGTACCGCCTGAAGCTTCCAATAATGCACTTTGCCCGAAGCAGATAGGCGGCACATTATTTATAACGGGTGTTGTTGTAGGAACAACGCTCACCTCAACAGTGCCGGATGAAGTACAGGCACCCGATGCACCTATAACTGTGTAAGTCGTAGTTAATACAGGGCTAGCCAAAGGGCTTGGCATGTTGGTAGCCGTTAATGAAGCGGAGGGTGACCATGTATAATTTGAAGCGCCACTTGCTGATAAGGCTGAAGTGCTGCCTATACATATTGAAGTGGGAGAAGCACTTACCGAAATAGTGGGTGTAGGTGTTACAAAAACAGTGAGGGTTCCGGAAGAGCTGCATGCAGAGGTTGTACCTGTAACAGTATATATAGTTGTGGCATTAGGAGAGGCTGTAACCGTGCTGCCTGTTGTTGATTGTAAACTGCTTGAAGGACTCCAGGTATAGGTAGAGGCGCCTGAAGCAGAAATAGAAGCAGATGAACCTGAACAAATAGTAACGTCAGAAGCCGCTACAACAGTAGGGTTGGCTATGACGGTTACGGTTGTAGAAGCCGCAACCGTACAACTGTTTAGTGTTCCTGTAATAAAATAAGTTATTGTATTGGCGGGCGTTGAAGTTACAATGCTTCCGTTTGTTGTATTAAGCCCTGTACCGGGGCTCCATGTATAAGTAGATGCTCCTTGTGCCGCAAGTACAATACCTCCGCCCGCACAAACAGTTGTGTTAGGAACAATAGTAATGGTAGGGTTAGCCGTAACAGTAACCGTAACTGCCGCAGCAGAAGTACAGGTTCCGGATGCACCGAGTACTGTATATTGAGTGGTACTCAAAGGCGACGCAATAACCGTATTACCTGCAGTTGTATTTAAAGTACCTGCAGGGCTCCATGTATAGGAACCCGCACCGGAAACGCTTAGTGTTGAAGAAGTACCCGAACAAACAGTTGCAGAACCGGGAGTTAAAATTAATAGTGGATTAGGGTTAACCGTAACAGTAGCTGAGGCTATGGAAGTGCATGTACCGACTCCTCCCGTAACTGTATACACTAAAGTTGAGCCGGGTGATGCTGTTACCATACTTCCGGTTGTTGTGCCTAAGCCTGTTGCAGGACTCCACGTATAGCTTGTAGAACCGCTTGCTGTTAATGCCGTAGCACTTCCCGCACAAATAGCAACAGTTTGAGGCGACACGGTAATTAAAGGTGCGGAAACAACATTTACAGTTGCTACTGCGGTATTACTGCATATACCGTTTGTTCCTGTAACCGTATAATTCATAGTTACCGTTGGCGAAGATGTAACTACAGAACCGGTTGAGCTGCTTAAACTCGTTGCGGGCAACCATGCATAAGCGGTTGCGCCGCTTACCGTTAAAGTAGCGGACGTTCCCGAACAGATGCTTACCGATGAAGGAGTTAATGTAAGAACGGGGACAGCGGTAACGCTTATGGTTTGAGTAGCAGAATTAGTGCATGTTCCGTTAGCGCCTGTAAGGGTATATGTTGTAGTTACAGTAGGCGATGCCGTAACCGTGGCTCCGCTTACAGAACTAAGTGTTGATGCGGGACTCCAAGTGTAAGACGATGCGCCTGATGCGGAAAGTGTACCGGAACTGCCGGCACAAATATTAGCGGTACCGGTTATTGTAAGCGTAGGGCCCGTCGTTAAACTAACAGTAGTTACCGCACTGTTAGTACAGGCACCGTTGGCGCCCACAACCGTGTAGTTTGTTGTTACAGTGGGTGAAGCAATTACTGTAGCTGAAGAAGTTGTATTTAAACTTACCGCGGGGCTCCAAGTATAAGATGATGCGCCTGACACAGTTAATGCCGCGGAATTCCCCGAACAAATTGCAGTAGAAGGTGAAACAGTTAATGTGGGAGAATTTATTACCGTTACGGTTACTACCGCACTGTTAGTGCAAGTACCGTTAGCTCCAATAACTGTATATGTCGTAGTTACAGTCGGTGAAGCAATAACATTACTTCCTGTAGCAGCGCTTAAACTGACTACAGGACTCCACGTATAAGAAGAAGCTCCCGTTACAGTTAATGTTTTTGTCCCGCCCAAACAAACAGTGCCTGAAGCAACGGTAGAAAGTGTAGGAGTGATACACCCAATAAAAGAAAAATTATCGAGGTGGCTCCAACGGGTAGTAGCAGCTGAACTAACGCTGATATATTGACCGTTATTGGGAGCAACAAACGAAAATACACGGGCACTCCATACACCTGCAGTTGGCACGGGTCCTGTATAAATATTAGTGCCGATTGCGCCTGCAACCGTTGAAAGGCCAATTTTTATAGGAACTCCCGGAGTGTATGTGAGATCCCCTTTATCATAAAACTGAATAGTATAAGTAGTTCCTGCAGCCAAAGGCGCGCTTAACATCATTGTAAAAGCATCCGTTATACCTGAAGGAGTAGCGAGGCCCACCATCCAATTACCGTTTTGCGCGGTGCCGTAACCGCAGGATGATTGAAATATATCCAATTCGTTACCGCCTCCAAAAGCTGTAGCATTGGCCATTTTTGAGGTAAAAGAAGCATTAAGCATGTTAAAATCGCAGGCACTTGCCGTATTTATCTCGAAACTTCCGTTTAAAAAACTTTGGGAAGAAATTTCCTGAGCAAAAAATAAAAACAGTATAAAATGGTATAATTTATTCATGAGTAAAAAATTTACACCTTAACTTTTGCCTATATCGCCAAAAACGCCAATTATATGTATGACTAAAATAAAAAACACTAGTTAAGGCTGTCAAAGTTAACTATAAAACCGCCAACAGCATTTATATTCAATAAGTGTAATACTATGATTACTCATTGTAAGATATGAAACGGAAAATGAATTGCTTTTAACACTAATTTTATTTTCATAAACAAGGCATTTGATTAAATTTGTATAAACACCTCACAAATTGGCACCTCAACAAAATATACTGATCTTAAAATTAGATCAATTCATTCGGAAGTATTATAAGAACCTGCTCATAAAAGGTTTTTTATATACGACCGGCTTATTGGTTGCTGCTTTTTTGTTTTTGGTGGTGGCCGAATACTTTGCTGAATTCGGAACCGCCACACGTACTGTTTTATTCTATTTATTTCTTTTAGCAAGCGGGTTTGTATTGACCCGCTATATTATTATTCCCGCTTTAAAATTAAATAAGCTCAGCACTGTTATTAGTTATGATGAGGCCGCAACTATTGTAGGAAAGCACTTTCATTCTATTAATGATAAATTATTAAATACCTTACAACTTCAACGCAATTCAGGCTCCATACTCTCTACCGATCTTTTAACTGCAAGTATCAATCAAAAGATGGAAGAATTAAAACCCATTCCGTTTACATCCGCTATTAATTTAAATGAAAATAAACGGTATTTAAGATATGCACTCCCACCGTTATTATTAATGGGTTTAGTGTTGGTTATAAAGCCGGGTATTATTAAAGACGGCACGGAGCGGATGATCTATCATCAAACGTATTTTGAAAAAGCAGCGCCGTTTCAATTTGTCATTACCAATACATCGTTAAATGCCATACAGCAACAGGACTATGTGCTTGAACTGAAATTAAACGGTAATGAAATTCCTAATGAAGTGTTTATTGCCGTTGACGGTATTGAACATAAAATGGAAAAAACAGATAATGTCAATTATACTTATACATTTAAAAATATTCAAAAAAACAGTGACTTTGTTTTTAATGCGGCAGGCTTCAATTCTAAATCTTATGAGCTGAATGTGTTGCCAAAACCAATACTGATGAAATTTGACATTCAGTTAACCTATCCGGCTTACCTGAATAAAAAAAATGAAACCGTGTCGAATATAGGGGATATGCAATTACCGCAAGGCACAAAAATGCAATGGATATTCCATACAAAAAACACCGATAATATTTTTCTGAATTTTACGGATACGCTAATTGACATTCAACATACCGGCAGCGATGAGTTTTCGTTTTCGAAACGCATGATGCAAAGTACCACCTACAGCATCAAAACCTTGAATCATTTTTTAAAACAAAATCCCGATTCGGTTAATTATACGCTAAGCATTATTCCTGACCAATCTCCGGCCATTGATGTAAGTGAAAAAACGGATTCTTTAAATCCTAAAAATATTTATTTTTCAGGCACCATAAAAGATGATTACGGTTTTACCCGCCTCAGCTTTAAATATATACACTATTCGCAAGACTCTGCCGGAAAGCCCCAAGTTAAAAACGGAGAACAGGCAATAGGGTTAAATAAGCAACAAATTACACAACCTTATTTTTATTTTTTAGATGCATCGCGTTTTAAATTATTACCCGGCGATAAAATCGAATACTATTTTGAAGTATGGGATAATGACGGTGTAACAGGCTCTAAATCCTCTAAAACACAAACCATGTTATTTAAAGCGCCAACTGTTGATGAAATGAATGAAGCGACGGATAAAAGCAATTCGGAGATTAAAAAAGATTTGGATGACGGGATAAAAAAAGCAAAAGACCTTCAAAAAGACATTAATGACCTTGCTAAAAAACTGAATGATAAAAAACAACCGGGATATGAAGAAAAGAAAAAACTGGAAGACATTTTAAAGAAACAAAACGAGTTGAAAAATAAAATTGAAGAAACAAAACAGGAAAATCAGCTTAACAATCAACAACAACAAGAGTTTACGCCACCCGATGAATCGCTTTTAGAAAAGCAAAAGCAATTAGAACAGTTGTTTGAAAACATTATGACTCCTGAAATGAAAAAATTATTTGATGAGCTGAATAAGCTGTTGGATAAGATGGACAAGAACCAGGTGCAACAAAAACTGGAAGAACTGAAACTGTCTAATAAAGACATGGAGAAAGAACTTGACCGGACTTTGGAAGCTTTTAAGCAGATGGAAGTAGAGCAAAAAATGCAGCAGGCCATTGATAAACTGGATGAATTAAAAAATAAGCAGGATGCTTTAAAACAAGATACAGAGAAGACAAAAGAAAATAAAGACAATCAGGATAAAAAAGACAGCAAGACTGAAGGAAATAAAGATGATAAATCAAAGGATACTAAAAATCAGGAATCAAAAGAAAAATCAAGTAAAGAATTAGAGCAAAAACAAAATGAGCTCAATAAAGAATTTGATAAATTAAAAGAAGATATGAAAGAGATGCAGGAAAAAAATGCAGCTCTTGAAGAACCTAATGAAATCCCCAAAACGGAGGAGAAGCAAAATGAGATCAGTAAGGAAATGGAAAAAAGCTCTGATCAGCTAAATCAGAACAATAAAAAAAATGCTTCTAAATCTCAAAAGCAGGCATCGGATAAAATGCAGGAAATGAAAGAACAGATGCAGCAAGCCATGGATAAAATGGAGAAGGAAGAGCAGGAAGAAGATATGCAAGCTGTTAGACAAATTTTGGAAAACTTATTAAATTTATCTTTTGCACAAGAAGACCTGATGGCACAACTTTCAAAGTTACGATCGGATAACCCTCAGTATTTAAAAATTACACAAACACAAAAAAAACTACAGGACGATTCTAAAATTATTGAAGACAGTTTGTTAGCTATCAGTAAAAGACAACCTAAAATAAGTGCTACGGTTAACCGTGAAATTGCTTCTATTAATATGAATATGGGCAAGGCTGTATCTGAACTGGCAGAGCGTATGCAAGCCAATGCTCAAATGCGCATGCAATATTCTATGACCTCTATTAATAATTTAGCGTTAATGCTTAACGAATCGTTAGAGGATATGCAAAAGCAAGCGAAGGAAAGTAAAAAACCGGGTAACGGCAGCTGTAAAAAACCGGGCAAAGGAAAACCGTCTTCAAAACCCGGGGAAGGTAAACCTAGTATGCAAAGCATGAAACAAATGCAGCAAAAATTAAATCAGCAGTTGGAAGAATTAAAGAAACAATTAGATAAAGGCCAGAAACCGGGAGGACAAAAACCGGGAGATAAGCCGGGCCAAAAACCGGGAGGGCAGAAACCCGGCGGACAAGGAACCGGACAGCAGGGCCAACAGGGAATGATACCGGGAATGCAAGGACAGGGCATGAGCGAGCAGCTGGCTAAAATGGCGGCACAGCAGGAAGCCATCAGGCGCCAGATGCAGCAAATGATGGATAAGATTAAAAAAGACGGGGGCTCTAATCCCGGAGGCAACCTGGCTGATTTAATGGAGCAAACTGAAAAAGATATTGTTAACCGACAAATTACACAGGAAACCATGAAACGCCAGCAAGATATTATTACTAAACTTTTAGAAAGCGAAAAAGCTGAGCGGGAACGTGAGCAGGACGAGCAACGCAAAAGTAATGAGGCGAAAAATCAAAATTTAAGTAACCCTACACAATTTTTAGAGTATAAAAGACTTAAAGAAAAAGAATTAGAGCTGTTAAATACCGTTCCTCCCAGTTTAACGCCTTATTATAAACAAAAAGTAAACGAATATTTTAACAGCGTAAATAAATGATACCGGCTAAAGGAGAAACATTAGATATAACCTCATCGTTTGATAATATGCGATTGGTAGAACGATTAGTAGAAGATGTGTGTGACGTGTTTAATGTAAATGAAGACAGTTACGGCAATATTTTGATAGCCGTAACAGAAGCTGTAAATAATGCCATCTATCACGGTAACCAAGGCGATCCCGGTAAACATATTAAAATAGGCTTTGAATCGGGTAATGATAATATCAAATTTTCGGTAGCTGATGAAGGTGACGGATTTGATTACAATAGCTTACCCGACCCAACTGATCCTTTAAATATTGATAAGCCGCACGGCCGCGGTGTTTTTTTAATGAAAAATTTAGCGGATAAAGTAGAGTTTAATAATAACGGGCAGGAAGTATTGCTGACGTTCAATTTAAATTAATGATCTCTTTCCAGAACCAAAGTATTTCTTTTAAGCTTCCCGAAAAAACAAAGTTGAAGCAATGGATAAAAGCCGTTACAGAAAAAGAAAAACATACGTTAGGTAACATCACTTACATTTTTTGCAGTGATGAAGAATTGCTTGAAATAAACATCAGGCATTTAGATCATAATACCTATACCGATATCATTACCTTTGATTACACGGAAGGAAAAAAAATAAGCAGCGATATTTTTATAAGCATTGACAGGGTTACGGAAAATGCCAAAAAATTTGACGTGAGCTTTAAAGAGGAACTGTATCGTGTAATGATTCACGGTATTCTGCATTTATGCGGCTATAAAGATAAAACCAAACAGGACGCGGAACTGATGCGTAAGAAAGAAAACAGTTCGCTGAAATTATTCAGCTAAATTTTATCTTAATTCGTACTGAATCTTACTCAGCTTGTAATAAAGGCCTTGATCCTGCAAAATTAATTCTTTATGCGTGCCGGTTTCAATCACTTCACCTTTTTGTAACACCACAATTTTATCTGCATTACGAATTGTTGATAAACGGTGCGCAATCACAATAGAGGTTCTGCCCACCATTAATTTATCTAACGCATCCTGCACCAAACGTTCGCTTTCACTATCCAAGCTGCTGGTTGCTTCATCTAAAATTAAGATAGAAGGATTTTTTAATACAGCCCTTGCAATGGCTACACGCTGGCGTTGACCGCCTGACAACTGAATTCCCCTGTCTCCTACCCTGGTCTCAAACTTATCAGGAAAGCTCATAATAAAATCATACGCGTTGGCTTGTTTGGCCGCGTCAATAATTTCTTCTTCAGTGGCGTTTGGTTTTCCGTATAAAATATTCTCTTTAATGGTTCCGCCAAATAATAATACATCTTGCGGTACAATGGCCATTTGGTCGCGCAACTCTGTTAACTCATAATCCGATGATCTTTTCCCGTCAATTAAATATTCCCCGCCATCGGGTTCATAAAAACGTAAAGCCAATGACGCCAAGGTTGATTTACCGCTTCCGCTGCTGCCGACTAATGCTATTGTTTCACCGGGCTTAGCATGAAATGAAATATTATGCAGCACTTTAAAATCGGGACGCGTAGGATACGTAAATTGAATGTTTTTAAATTCAAGATCGCCTTTTACGCGATTTAAGTTTAAATTATTTCTGTGCGCTAAATTTATTTCTTCATGTGTATCGTCGATAATATCAAATACCCTGTCTGTTGCTCCTAACGCACGTTGTATAGATGCCAACTGTTCCGGTAAACCGCCTAAAGATCCCGCTACAAATAAAGACAACATCATAAACTTACCGAAATTTTCCGTAGTAAGCTCACCGGTATTTATAAGCAATAACATTTTATAAAG
>JBBRHI010000073.1:0-9767 GCA_038222995.1 Bacteroidia bacterium
ATTGTATGGTCAATAACTGCATCAATATCTTGTTTTGTTTTTATTTGAGATAATATGTAATGAACCAATATGCCGTATTCTCTTGCTGCCCTTACGTCTTCATTGACATTATAGCCGGAAGCCCCTTTGATCTTTATAACATCTTCATTACTGCTAAAAATAAGGTCTTTAACAGCAAATTGTTCCAGCCCTTGTTTATGATCTATGCCGGCTCTTTTTTTTGCCGGGGTTCCGAAAACCAGTTGCGATGTTTCCGCATTAAATGCTTCATTACTTAACGCAAACTCATATAACCAAGTATGTGCATTTTTTTTAACGGCTCTTTTAAGCTTGGGAGAAATAATATGAAGCCTTTCAACCGCTCTTGTAAAATCCACATACAACATATTTAAACTATCCAACGCTTGCTGTTGACGCTCTTTTTCTGCTATAGGCTTATAAATTGTGTCATCCGTTGCTTTTGTTGTACTGATTAACGCTACAGGTAAATCAAGCTGTTCCTCACTCACATCAACCCAAACAGATTGTGTTTTTTCTATATCCCATGAGAGGTACGGACTTATTACCACTGGAAACTCTAATCCTTTAGAGGCATGAATTGTCATAATATTAACCGCATTAATTCCTTCGGGAATAATTACGGATGCTTTTTCGGAACGTCTTTCCCACCATTCCAAAAATAAAGAAATGTTGGAGGTGTTACCCTGCAAAAAAGAGAGCACTTCATCTAAAAAAAAACGCGTGTACTGCGAATTTGTTTCGTTGAGTTTAAGTATATTGATAATTTCCAGGCAACAATCAAACAGGTTAGCCGATACTAATTTTGTACTATTTATATTTAAGCCGCACTCGTTAATAATGGCGAAAAGCGTTTTTGTTTTCGATAAATTTAAGTGTCTTAAAAAAGCAACGTATTGCGCTTCATCAAACACACGTTTATCATGCAAATAATTTATAACAACAGAACCGGAAACGAGGTCTTTTTGATTAGAAATATATTTTAGAAATGAAACGAGGACATTAATTTCTTTTGAATTACTTAGCAATAGGGATTCTGCCGATACAACGGGAACGCCTTGTTTAATCAAAAAATTAGCTATCGTATTGCCGTGCCTGTTTTGTCTTATTATAATACAAATATCACTATAGCTGTAACCGTCTTCAACAGCATGCTGTATATATTTTAAAGTATAATTTATATTAGCTGCATCTGTATCATCCTCTTCCTGCTCCGGAAAATCGAGTGTTACAAAGCCTCCATCATCCGGTTTATGCTCTTGTTCCTGCCTATCGTATATCTTTTTCAATTCCTCATGTAAAACAGTTCCCGATAAATAGCTGAAAAGCGTATTATTAAACTTAACGATCACAGACTCGCTTCTGAAATTCTTACCTAATACATTTTCTTCAAAATTACGTATAAGGGCAAGTTCTCTTTCTAATACTAATTCATTTTTAGTAATGGAATTTATATAAGGCAAGTCCACAAACTGACCAACATCCGCATTACGCCAACGGTATATAGATTGCTTCCCGTCACCGACTATTAAATTTAAATTCCCGTTTCCTAAAGAGTTATCAATTAACGGAAGCATATTTTGCCACTGCATAGCCGATGTATCCTGAAATTCATCCAATAAAAAATGTTTGTACCTGTCTCCTAACCGTTCAAAAATAAAAGGAGTGGGTTCGTTATTTACAACTTCCGAAATGCGCTCATTAAATTCAGATATAAATAAAATATTTTCATCGAGTTTATATTGAGCAGTTAACTTAGCCAGCTCATTTACTAAGCCCATGGCATAAATATTTTTATGGATAAGCTTAAAAACAGCATACCGTTGTTGATTCTCCTGAACGTACCTTAACACTTCCAAGGCTATTTTCTTTAACTCCTCCTTTACCGAATCTATATCAATTTTATCGGTTACTGTTGCTTTTGCGGAATGCCACTTATCTTCCGTTAATGTTTTAAGTACTGTTGATTTAAACAGTTCTGACTCTGATGTTTCTTTAAGTTCGGCCAGCTTTACATATAAATTATAAATACCGGATGCGCCTCCGGCGAAAGCTTCCGGGGAAATGCCTTTATCGGTGATAATCTTGAGCCCTTTTATGCCTTGCAGCTTAAGTGCTATATCATACGTTTTAATACTATCCTCAAGTTGTTTTTTTATAATTTCAAAATCAGCAATGTCATATTTGCTTAATAGATCTACCAAATCGGAAACCCCTTCCTTATTGATCTCTTTTATAAAATCAATCAACGTGGTTTCAGGATCCCAATTCTTATTATCATCGACTTGTGCTAATGAATACTGCACCAAGTACTCCGTAATTAATTTATCTTTTCCTAAATTGTTAATAAGAATTGATATTACTTTTTTAAAAACGGCATCCGAATCTGTTTCGATCCTAAAATTGACAGGAAGCTTAAGATCTAACGCAAACGTTCGTATAATGCGGTGAGTAAAGCTATCGATCGTGCTGATGGAAAAATCGGAATAATGATGCAAAATATCCGTTAATACAACTTCTGCCCGCTGCTTCAGGTCTGTTTCATCTATCGTTAATTCTTTTGCAATTAAGCCTGAAAGCATAACGTTGGTTCCCGAACTTATTTCACGGAGTGCTTTAATCACACGCCATTTCATTTCGGAAGCCGCCTTATTGGTAAAGGTCATAGCCAATATGGCCTTATATGCATTTGTTAAATTATTCTTGTTATATAAAGCGAGTTTCAAATACTCTTTTACCAACGTAAACGTTTTACCGCTGCCTGCCGACGACTTATAAACAATAAAATTTTTGATGTAAACCGGCATAAATATTGTCTTTATACATTTGGTAATTTAAAACCATTAAATTACATTTACTTTATAAATTTAAACCAATTAATATGAAAAAAATTTACTTAGTATTAATTCTAATATCGGGGATTGCATTTTGCAACTCTTTGGAGGCAACAAACTACTATTCAAAAAGTGCGGGACTTTTTACTACTTTTGCTACGTGGGGCACTAATACGGATGGATCGGGCACAGCACCCACAAACTTCAACCTTGGAGTGAATACGTATTATATTGTTAACAGAGCTACTTTTAATCATGTTGTTAACTTTAACCTTAATGGATCTCAAACGGTAGTTATAGGTGATGGCATCAATCCTATTAACTTAACTATTTCAAGTGGAGGCATTATCAGCAACGCCACTGTTGATGTGGCTGCTTCTGCTACACTTACTATTCAAAAGGTTACACCGTGTATTTCTACATTCGGCAACTTAAATGTTGGAAGTACCGTGGTGTATAATGCATCAGGTGTAAGCGTACTTCCTTTAAATTACGGCAATGTTACAATTAATCAAAACGCAGTTTTAAGCTCTCAAATTTATATTTACGGAAATTTGAATATTGCCTCAGGTGCTACATTGGATTTAAATGGACTTAATTTAAATTTGGATGCAAAGGTTTTAGGAACAGGACAAATTCTTTCTAACAGCAGTTCAGGGATTTATTTTACAGGAGCACAAACAGGAAACATCGGTACTCTTTTTTTTAGTGGGGCGTCACCGCAGGTTAAGTTTTTAGACATTACATTCGGTAATCCTTCGGCTTACTTTAAATTAGGTAATGATTTGACTATTACAGGTGGTTATTTAGGACAAAACTCCGGAGGTATTGACCTGAACGGACATTCTTTAACTGTTGATGCTGCTTCGGATGTAAGTTTTCCGGCAGTTGAGACAGATGGTGTCATAACAGGCTCGGCAAGTTCTTCATTATTTCTTAACGGTACGGTTAACGGAAATAACCTGTTATATATGGATCAAACAAGTTCTGCAACACGAACTCTAAAATCTTTAGGTATAAATTCAAGTGCCATATTTTTAACTGTAGGTAACGATGTTGAAATAACGGACAGTTTATCGGTACCTGAGGGTAATTTAGATCTTAATGATTTTACAACGCTTAAATCAACCAACACATTAAAAGGAAGGGTTGCACGTATTATAGGCGGAAGCATTACCGGAAATTTAAAAGTAGAAACCTTTGCTAAGGGTGGCTCAACCGGCTGGACTGTTATGGCACCTGCAGGTATTTCAGGATTAACAGTTTCAAGTTGGGATGCGGCAGGAATTCCAATGACTTGTGTGGGTTGTATTAATGACCCAAGTACTGCCTATGGTTTTGTTTCTATAGATAGTTATAACGAAGCAGGAAGCGGCGGGTCTGAATATGTTGAATTAACAAGCGTATCTCCGTTAACGGAAGGAAAAGGATATTGGACCTATTTAGGTGACGGTTTTACAACTACTAATGATCTTGTATGGACAACTACCGGAGCAATAGTAACGGGCAATGTACCTGTTACAGTAACTAAAAACGCCGGAAGCGCAAATCCGGGCAGTAACCTGGTTGGTAATCCTTACGCTTGTCCTATCTCATGGGCAAAAGTATTAGCGGCAAGTTCAGGTTTAAATAATGCTATTTATGTTTTTAATCCGGATTTGGATGCAACTACCCAATATGTTGGAGGAGTTGCAAGCCCCGGCGGTACTACAGGCATCACGGATATCATTCCTATGGGGCAAGGTTTTTATATAGATGCTACCTCTAATACGACGGTGAATTTTACAGAAAACGCAAAAGTTTCTAATAATACATCATCTAACCCTTTATTAAAAACATCCAATACATCAACTATTGATATAGGAACTGTTTTCAGATTAAAAGTTGACGGATTTAACGGTGAAAGTGATGAAACAGTTATTCGTTTCCACTCCAATGCAACTACCGCGTTCGATGGTAAATGGGATGCTCGTAAATTTTTCCAGACACCCGGTTACGCAGGATTTCCCGGTCCTTATTCGGCTTACACTACTATTTCAACAAAAAGTTTAAACCAAGATTATTCAATCAATAGTTTACCTCCTGTTCAATCGCCAAGCAATACAGTTATACCTGTACTTGTTAAAGTACCTGCAACAGGTCAATATACGATTTCGCCTTTAGAAACAGCAAACTTGCCGGCCGGTTCATGCATTATTTTAAAAGATAAATTATTAGGCATTAACCATGATTTAAGAACAGGGCCTTATATATGTACTATCGCGGATACTACTTCTACACCTCGTTTTGAATTAACTGTATGTAGCGAAAACGTTGCCCCTACAGGTGTTAATTCGGTTACAGCTGCTGATAATTCTGTGATCATAAGCCAAACTGCTGAAGGTGGCGCATTTGTGAAAACAGCGTTCCAAAAAGATATGCGTTCTGTAATATCTGCATACAATGTAATGGGACAAAAAATTATGGATGACAAAGAAATATCAGGAACAAGCAATTTAGTGTTCTTGGATTTTAAAGACACTCATAATCAAATTGTGATTATCAGAGTTACCACTGACAAAGCACAAACCACTAAAAAAGTATACGTAAACTAATTAAATTTTAATTTCACAAAAAGACTGTCCGCGAAAGCCGGCAGTTTTTTTATTTTAACCCATTACTTTGTGAAACCTGTTATTTCATTTTTTTTATTACTGTTTCTTCTAATTTTTAACTCCTGTAAAGACCTACAGGAAGTTACGGTAACCAATGTGGATAGTTTTACACTCAGTAAAATCAGTGCAAAAGAGCTGGAGGGCGAACTTCAATTAAAAATTAAGAACCCTAACCCTGCAGGCTTTTCTATTTATCCGTCTGAATTTGATATAAGTTACGGTAGTCTTAAACTTGGAAAAGCAAAACTTCACAAAAGAGTTCATATAGGTGCGAATACTGAAAAATCCTATATATTTAAGCTTAAAACCAATCCCGAAAATTTAAACTTGTTTGATATCTTTAAACTTGTAGGATCAGAAGGATCAGGCACCATAGAAATAAACGGCTACCTCAAAGTCGGAAAATTGTTGGTAAGGAAAAAATATCCTGTTAATTATAAGGATAAAGTAAATCTTTTGAAATAATTAGTCTTACTTTTGCTGCCATTTATCGTTTCAAATAAATAAAATATACTATTTTTAAGTATATTCCAAAAAATCCGCAACTTTTAATGTTAAAATTCGTACAAAGTTATAAACCAACCTATTTATGTCAGAAGCTGAACTAATATCGGCATGTCTAAGAAACGATGAAACTGCTAAAAAACAGTTTTTTGATACTTTTTATACTAAACTGGCTTATATCTCCTTACGATATTCTAAAAACAAATCGCAATCGTCGCAAATTGTATTAAGTGGTTTCGGACAGGTATTTAACAGTTTAAATAATTACAGATCTCAAAAAAAATATACGCTTGAAGAATTTATAAAACATGAATTCATTTCTTTTACCGTGAAGCACATAAAAAGTATACGTAACGAATACTATGTAGCAAGCACTGTACGCGCTGTAGAAAATAAGGAAACATCTTATGATCTTTTTTTAGACAACCGGTTAATTGATCTTAAGAACCTTTCTGAGGATATCTTAATAAAGTCTATTCAGCAACTTGTACCTTCTCAAAGACTCGTATTTAACTTACATGTTATTGATAATTATACGCTTGAATTAACGTCGGAATTGCTTGAAACAAGTATTCAGACGATTAAATCAAACTTAGAAAAAGCACGGTTTAATTTACAAAAATCGATTGAGAAAAATTTAAAAACGGAAAAAGATGAGCAGACAATTTAGTTACGAATTAGATGAGCGTCAGATCAGGATTCTGTTACAAGACGGGGAACTTGAATATGATGTTACGGCCTGGAACAGGTTTGAACAAACTGTTAAACCGGAGCCGCGATCGCATTTAACTTCATTTACCCCAAAATTAAATTTAAATATTAGCCGTTCGGTTATTGTGCCTGCATTATTTATTATTTTAATCGGGGGCCTTTCCGCCATGTTGTTCAGTTTTGTTGATTTTAAGAAGAAAGAAGAGGCGGTTAATATTGTTCAGCCGGAGCCGATATTAAAACCTGAGCCGGCTAAAACTTCAAGTATTGTTAAGTCATCAATACCGGTTAACAAAGCTCCTGCGGTAGTTACTATTGCTAAACCGGAAAAAATTGTTGCAAAAGAGCCGGTAAAGATTATTGAAAATAAACCTGTTATAACCCCTCCGGTTCCTATCAAAAAAGAACAAAAACAAGTTGTAACGGCTTCCATCAAAGAAAAAGTAATTGATACAAAGCCTAAAGAAGATCTGTTAATTGTAAATAACGAACCAAAAAAAGAACCTATACCGGTTGTGAAAAGAAAAAGACGGAAAAAAGCCACTTCTGAAGAAATTCCTACTATCAATACATCGTCTATAAATTTAAATGCCGGGAACGACGAACCTGAGCTTGAATTAAAATAAAAGTCAAGCTAACTTCCCTTTAGCATATCTGCTACCCGTTTATCAATTACCAAGGTAAAATCATTTTCGGATAAATCTTTAAAATCGATCCAACGAAGTGATTGTGCTCCTTCGGCTCTTTTATCAAAATCAAATATTTTGTTGGAAGTTTTAAAGCTAAGTTCACTTTTAGCTTTTACCTTATAATAGATACTTATAACCTGACTATTGGTATTAAAGGCTGAATGCACAAAAAAGTCGGTTGTATAAAAATGCGAGATAACTTCTATATCAAGATCTAACTCCTCTTTAAATTCCCTGATCACACAGTCTATTGTTCCTTCTCCAAATTCTAAGCCGCCACCCGGAAGTTTGGTAACATTCATTCCCTTAATAAATTCGTCAGAAACCAAAAGTTTGCTGTCGTTAATCAGAATGCCGTATACGCGAACGTTAAAATGCTTCATTCTTTGTTAGTTTTATGTTCGGTTGCGTTCCCCTCTTCGCTATTTAAGTTTACGAAATACATGGCCCGAAAACAAAGTTATTCTTAAAATTACAATAATTAAATAAAGTTGTGAGCTTATTTTTTATGAAAATAATTGAAATTGGTAGTGATACCAAAGGTATGGGAATTACCGTTAAGGGCATATTTAGAATATGCGTAATTAAAATGGAATTTAGAAATCTTGATACCAAAACCTACTGCTAAACCATTGACTACTTTTTTGTCAGGCAAAGACATTTCTTTTCCTTTTCTAAAATTATAACCCACTCTTACATAAAAGTTTTTCCCTAAAATAATTTCTGTTGCCAGGGTAATGTGTCGCCCGAATTTGTCAAGTCCTTTTGATATTTTTTCGTTACGAATCTGTTTATCGGTTTTAACTGTCGACCGGCTCGAGAAAGGATCAGTAGTGGCTGTGGTTTGATTAACAGTAGTTGTATAGGTTAAATCCCATTTCATAAGTTCATCGTATTGCGCTATGAGTCTGAAAGGCGCCTTTGCCACTTTTTTACTGATACCAAATTGCAGATCGAACGGAAGCGGTTCAACTGTGCCGCCGTTATTATAAGGTTTCCATATTTTACCGTAATTTTTTGCCAATAAAGAAATCACCAATTGCTTTTTATTATGATAGGTTAAGCCTACATCAAAGGCATTACCTACTGCCGAATAAGTTTCGTAATGGGAGTAAATTGTTTTTAAAGTAGCGCCGATCGTTAAGCTGCTGTCTTTATTTACAGGTTTAGCTATGCTGATATTGAATGAATAATCGGCTGCTTTAAATGTACCTGTTTGCAAATCATACTCATCCCTGCCATCGAACTTACCATATGTAAAGTATTGAAGCCCCATAGCAATAGTGCCTAATTTTTTAAGTTTTTGGGCATACAAAAAATTACCCATATTAAGATCCGACACAAAATTAACGTGGTTAAAGCTGAGTTGCCTGGAGGAGGCAGGGCTCAACAAAGCCGGGTTGCCGTAAGCAAGGTTCACATCGCCGTCCCAAACGGCAATAGATGCCCCTGCAAGGGCATTTGAGCGTGCAGGAATAGGAAGGCTGAGAAAGCTGAACGATTTATAACCACCTATTTGTGAAAACAAGGAAGTGTTTACTAAAATAAAAAAATATACGGTAAATTTTCTCAACGTGCTATTAAACGCTTAAAGATACATTTTATTGTGTTTTAACCTTATTGGTATTAAACAATTTTATTAAGATGATACAGCAATAGGCCATACAGCCTTTCATAGTCGTTTTGGTAAGAAGATGTAGCATATTCCTTCGGATCGGCATAAGCCAGGGTTTCAAAGCCGGTTAATAAAGGCGCAAAATCACTAGTATCCATTTTTTGTGAAAACAACTGTTTATTGGCATCCAGCAAGCGGTGAATATCGAGTGCGGATTTATGTTTTGATGTGTTTTGGTAATTTACGATCTCTTCTATTATTTCGTTCAGTTTCATGTGTATATTACGTAATTGTCCCGCAGATTTCGCTGAAAACGCAGATTCGGTTTTAGAGAAGTAAAGATACTAATTAAACCGGTCGCACGGATTTCATAAATCCCGGCAGATTTAAAAATTTCGCTAACTATTAGTATCTAGTTTCCTGATCAATGATGGTACGAAATGTAAGGTTAACCCGCGGCCGTTTTATTTTTAGGGTTGGCGGGAGCCTATGAAGCCAATGGGTTTGGGTAGTGCCTTTCATCAGCAATAAGCTGCCATGTTCTAAAACAACAGACACCGTATCTTTTGTTTGTTTATGTTTAAAGGCAAACTTCCGTTCTGCACCAAAGCTAAAAGAGGCAATGGCAGTATCTTTTCCTAAGGCTTTTTCGTCATCACTATGCCATGCCATACCTTCATCGCCGGTGTGGTATAAATTTAAAAGGCATGAGTTATATAAATGCCCCGTTAAGTTTTCGGCT
>JBBRHI010000074.1:0-9756 GCA_038222995.1 Bacteroidia bacterium
TCATTATAACCATAGTATTCGGCTAAAATTAAATTCGCATGAATGTTTCCGGGGTTAACCTGCCGTGTTTTATAAGCATAAACTTTCACCAAAGATGGATTTAAACCCTTTTGATATAATAGAGCTAAAGCCAAATTTGCCTCTTCATTGAAAGGCTGAAAACGAAGAACGCTAAATAAAGCCGTTTCTGATAGGGAAGCCTTGTTTTGTGCCCTATAGGTATAAGCTAAATTTAATAGGGCATTGATGTCGGTACTATCGAGTTGTATGGCTCTTTTACTATATACCACAGAAGAATCAAATCGCCCAAGTTCATAAAATAAAACTGCTTTAAAGCAGGTATATTTAGCGTTGTTTACTCCGTTTTTCAATAGTTTGTTGATCGTGTTTAAAGCCGGACTGTAGTTTTTAGAACGAAGATGTGCATTCAATATAAATCCTAACGCACAATTATAATTTTCGGTAGAATAATAGTGAAGGTTTGCAAGAACCGTCAATCCTTCATTACTCTTTTCCGGCTGTTTCGCAAAATAAAAGGCGGTTAAATTAGCCTGATCGTTCAACTCTTTAATAAAGGTAGAATCCGTTAAATTTTTAAATTTCAATTTATGGTTTCTATTTATTCTGTCGGTAAGGGTGCAGAAAGAACCGTTAATTTCAAGGATGTTACTGTCAGCCAATGCATTTTCATAAACGTTTCCAAGATAGATCACATCATAGCCCAATCGGCCGGCATGATTTACAATGGAAGTATCGTTTATTAAATTCGATTGTTTAAATCTCGTGTGGTTGATTTTGACCGGTAAATTATTTTTGGATAAAATATTTTCAATATAAGTTTGAAGGATAGACTCTATATTAAACTGAATATTCGGGTTATCCTGTAAGTTTTTAAAATCATTGATTGCCACGTAAATCGTATCGCTATTTTTGATTAGACCGGTTTCAGATTCAGTAGCATTATCGTTAGATTTAAAGATAAAAAAAACCATACAACCAACGATAAGAATGAGGCTGATTGCCGACCATACAATCAGGCTCTTATAAGATTTTTTGGTTGGAACAGGAACTTCCTTATCTGCTTTAGAAGTATTAATTGTGTTTATTTTTCGATGCGTTTCGGCTAACGATTGCTTAATTTCTGAAATGGCCTCATCATCCAGTTTTGTTTTGGTATCATTCGTTTTATGTTTCTCCTCAATAAGGCTTTGAACTCTGTTTAGTAAATTGTCTTCGGTTTCCTGCGACAATTTTTCCTGTACAATGATTTTCTCTATCACCGAAGGTTCAGTCATTACTTTAGGATCAGGTGTATCTTCCGCTAATTCATCAGGAATACTGCTTTTTAGATAGTCTTTAAACAACCATTCGGTCAATAAATGCAAAGCATGGAGGCTGTAATTGGCTTCTTCTTTGGTTACAAAGTTATCGTGCGCTGATTTATTGCCTATAATTTGTAGGGTTTCCAACCAGTTTATTACCCTACGCTCTGCTAATCCGTCATTCATGACCAAATTAATCAGTTCTTTTAAATTACAGTACTCTACTTTAGTATCAGCAGTTTTTTCAACGTAGGCTTTATAAATCATTACTTTACATACTGCCTCACAAGCTTTTCTGCAATTTAAAGCTGAATCGGAATATAACCCTCTTTTATAATGCTGTTGAGATAGACTTGCATAATGCACGTAATCCTTAATCTTATTGGGTAATTTACTGTTCATTTTAGGCGTAGTGATTAAAAGAGATTTAGTTGTTTTAAAACTCAGATTAAAAATACATATAATTGAAATCTATTCATTTAAATTTGATGATTAAATGCTTTTTCGTGAACGTGAATATATTTCAAATCGGAAATATATTTTTGGACCATACATTAAGTTTAGGCATTTGTTAGGGAATGATTGGAGAGCTATGAGCAACAATGGACGAACTATACGTATTTATATTAGTTTTAAAGTGTTATTTAAATTATTATTTACTCTGTGGCCATTCTATCTTAAGCTTAATGAATGTGTATTCTCATCGTAACTATATAACTTATAATTAAGTCTGCGAATTTTCGCTAAGTCTTTCTCTGTTAATACAGTATCTGAATAAGCTATGCAGTTATTGTAAAACATAAACTCAATGGGTTCTTTTACTCCAATAACAACACTATGTTCCGGTATTTTAGGAACTGCATTTTTATAAACCTCAGCTAAGCGATCATACTTTTGTGCTTCAAATCCCATGCGAGTTCTTTCAAAACAGTATCGAACCGGTAGTATGATGATAGCTGTTAAAAGCAGTATCGTTAATGCTTTAATCGCTTTTGACCGTTGTTTTTCTTTAAGATAGTCAACTAAAACAAAATAAAAATCAGCTGTTATTAAAAACAAAGCCGGACAAATAAATAAAATATAGCCCTGCATTTTTGTCTTTACCAAAGAAAAAAAAAGCAACGGCAAGATTATCCATATGAACAAAGCCACTAAGCGAAAGTCTTTTAATCTTGTTTTGTATAACCTGTATATTAAAAAAATAAGTGGTATATATACAATCTCAGAGTAATTAATCCTGATTTTATCTAAGAAGTAAAAATAACCTCCTGTTTGTCCATCCAGTTCATTGGTAATATGTAGCCAATTATGGTAGTATTCCCATTTGGCCTCCACTGGGTAATGTGTAAGGATATAGAATTGCCACGGAGCAGCAATTATTACTGCCATGAGAAAGGATAATAGTAGAGGCTTAACGCTATCTTTTATAGTATTACCTGCATAGCGTAACAAGAAAAAATGCACAGGCAACACAATTAATCCGGGCAGCCATTTGGTAAGAATAGCAAAACCAATGAAAGCCCCACTTAACAAGGCATAGCTCTTTAGTCGGGTAATTGAATTATAGTATCCAAACAGGATGGCAATTTCTACGAAAACCAAAAATAAAGTATCATAGTGATCTGTAGCTATCCTGCCTGAACACATTTCTACAACTAAACCATTGATGGATAAAAAAAATGCAGTCAATAATCCTATTCGTTTATCATACAAGTGTTTCCCTAATAGGTACAATATGAGGATTGATATTATTGAGAAAAATACTGATGGTAGGCGTGTAACGCATTCACTTACTCCAAAGGCTTTATAGCTAATAGCTATCAGCCATAATGGTAATGGCTGTTTATGAAGCCATATATAATTGCTATACCATGCTTTATAATTATAATTTAAAACAGCATCTTTATATAAAACAGGCTTTAAAGGATTATCAATTAAGTTCTTTGCTACTAGGGCATGGAACCTTTCATCCCATTTATGTAAATAAGAGTCTTGTGAAAGTCTTACCCGTAAGAACGCACCAATTGATATAATAACTATAAATATTAAAGAATATTTGATGCTTTTATTTTTCATTCATGAATCAATGCTTCCTCGTTAATTACCTGATGATTTATCTCTGCATGAATTTTTATCTTATCAATTGTTTTAATCGGCATAATAACTTCTCTACTTTGATTAAAGTAAATTTTTTGAATTTCATTATCGTAAATATCCGAAATTATTACCAAACACGTATCTGTTTGAGTAACTCCCAATATCCTTACGTTTAAAGCGTTTTTCGACACCTGCATAATTGAAAATGTAATCAGGTTTTTATATAATTTATGATTAACCCCGCCCTTTAATTTCAAATTATTTTTAGGGGCATTCAGCAAGTCCGTTGACAAGTTATTAGCGAATAAGCTATCACTCATCGAAGTTTTTATTTCGTTGTAATTGGGAATTGTATCTGTTTTATAGACCCTAATATAATCTACATCAAATTCGTTTGGAAAAGGTGTTTTTAAATTTGGTCCGGGTTTAAATGCACCTCCGTTTTTTGCTATACCTGTTCCTGCTGTCAAATTCATGCTTATGTTTATCGATTGCTTAGAATAAGCAATTAAAATACCATTTAAGAACCATTTGATGTAGTTGGGCGTCCATTCTCCCGAAATAATGTTGTAACCTTCGTTTAACGGCTCTTTAACTTTAACCCAATGTCCAAATGCTTTCCTGTAGCCAAACCATCCTGTTATATAATTGGAGCACCCGTCTTTGCAATGAATATCTACATGAACGGATACCTCTTTCTCTCCTTTTAATTCCATGAAATCTATTTCATTATTAGGATTGCCGCCATACAGCCAAAACGCAGGCCATATACCTTGCCCTGTTGCAGCCTTGAATTTAATTTCAAAGTAACCATACTTGTATTGCTGTTTGCTCCACAATAAACCCCCGGTATATTTAAACGGAAATTTATCGCCATCAATTAATTTTGCTTTATTTTTTTGCAAAAAAGTCGAATCCATTTCCCAAGGTTGTAAGGAAAATAGTTTCGACTCTTGCTTTAAATAGAATTGAACATTCCCGTTATTAACCGCTACATTACTATCTAAATAGTAAATGTCCTGACTTAGAACAGCTCTGCTCCAAGGTAGGTTTCTTATCCATTTATTTTGGTCAACCTCTTTTTTGTTGAACTCATCCCCATTATAATAATTCCACTTAATAACGGTGTCAGGATAAATCTGCCACAAATATTGAGACCATAAGGAATGAGTTCCAATATAAAATAACAGAATGGTTAACCATGCGGTTTTATTTTTCGACAATAAATTTCGAGGTATAGGTTTTTGTGCCTGTTTCAATAGTAATATAGTAAAAGCCTGATGTTATAGTAGATAAATCTACGGATATTTCCCTTTTATCACTATCGATATTTTGCTCATAAACCATAACTGCCAAACTATTATAAACCTTTAATACGCCCTTTTCATTTTCGGGAAGATTTACGGTAAAACTACCCTTATTAGGATTAGGCTGTATGTTTAAAGTGTTTAAGTGATATTCGTCAATATCTGAATCTAGGATACTGTCATAAATAGGTGCTTGACTAACTCTTTGAGAATAGTTACATGGTTGAATATAAGCAGAAAAGACAGTTTGATTCTCAGCATTAAAACCGGGAAGTAATGCTACCTCATTTTCGCCAATAGCAGTAAAGCGACTTAGTGAGCCGGAATTACCCTGTAATAACCAACCGCAATTGTTAGGGGAAATATTAACCTGACTTCCAAATTCAGTAGCACGCATAGTATTATTATTAAATGTACCACACAGGTTTTTAGTCTGACCGCAAGTTTCATTTTGCCAAACTTTAATATAATCTACTAACATAAGCCTATCATTATTTAGTGCTGTTGGTAAGGCTCCTTCGTCGTTTCCAAATCCCCTGACATTGACGTCAAGAATTAAATACATTAAATAATCTGTCGCATATGGATAAGTTGAAAACTTTCTATAATCATGATTATCTTGTAATTCTGCACATAGTCTTGCAGAGGGACCGGGATAAACCTTAAACATTGAAGTGAAAAACTTATTCATATTTACACCGTCAACTTCTAATTGAACTGAGTATTGATCCCAATGCATTCTATATGTATGCCATTGGTTTAAAGTTTGTCCGTATGGAACTTTGGTTTTATTATCTCTTGTAAATCTATGACCTCCACCACAATCGCCGACTGCAGAATAAACGGAGGTTGAAAGTCGCATATTTACATGTTTATGATTAGCGTTATTATCAAAAATGCCCCCTTCATTAACATCATCAAAAGTTTCAAATACATCTACCTCATTTTGGCAACCACCATATATCCAAAATGCAGAATTTAAATTAACAGGATTATCAGCCATTTTACATTTTATTTCAAATATTCCATAACCCCATTGCATCCAACTGCTAATGGCAGGTTCCGTATAATCAAAATTTTTGGATGGAACGGGATTATTATTATAATCTACGCCTAATAAACCTTGAGGAACAGACTGTACCTTAGGTTGAAGATACAAATAGCCGTTATTTACATATAAATTATTATTGCTATATGGCATACCTCCAAAACTTTTTGTGCCGTTGTTATTTATTTCTCCTCCATAAGGGTAGCCTATTTTCCATGTATTAAAATCAAGAGTTGTTCCATCAAAATTATCCTCTAAAACTTTAATCGGAGTTGTATTTGGGCATGAATAATTCGCAATGTCAATATTATTTAGTTTAACCCACCTGCCAGTACAATTCGGGTAATTATGCGAGTGATTAAAAGGCGGCGTGTCGTAGCAACCTGGTGGGTTGTGATCGTTAATATTTGTTGAATTTAATTGACTATACACTCTAATACTTACAATTAACGTAAATATTAATAATGAAAAAATATTTGTATTCATTATTTTTGTTTTAAAGCGTTAACTTCTTTCTTTAACTCAACAATATATAAAGTAAGCTCTTCAATTTTTGCCAACAGCATAGCATCAGTCTTTGCAAGGTCATTACCTTCTTTTATAATATTTTCGGTTGTTGGAACATTTGGTAAATGCTTGTTAGTATTATAATAATTTTCTACTTCTAAAAGAGGCATCAACTTGTAATTTTTATCAAATACATAATCAGCCCAATTATTTGTAAAAACCCTAACTTCTTTACAAGCAATTTTACCGTTACCTCCAACCGATAGTATAGCATCTGTGTGAGGGCCATTTACTACCCTATCTTGGCCTATGAATGTTCTGCCTGAATTAAGGACCTCAAATACCGTTGCATTTGTAGCACTGTTTTTTACCGTTAATGCTTTAGTATCTGTCCCACCAATATTTAAAATAGTGTTACCATTTCCCTGTATGATAAATGTTTCGTCGCCGGCGGTATTTGTTTGAGTATTAAAAACAGTTAAGGCTTTGAAAGTGGATTGATTTACGAATAATTGTGTGTTATATACATTATTTGATTGAACCTTTAACCCAATCTTTGAACCTACGTAAACATTCGCAGCAACATTTATATCTCGTGTCGGTGACCCTACCTCAAAATTGTTGCCTGTTGAAACAATGCCGCCGCCTTTCGCGATATTCACACCACCTAGACAGGATTCATTTATTTTCAGAGTACCGGGACCACCATTTCCTGTAAAAATAGCTGGATGTACTAGAGTAATGAAGCCGTCTTTCCTATCAGTTTGAATACTGAGATGATTTTCTGTTGAGCTAGTAAGCGGTGCCAAAACTGTTAGTTCCTTGACAACTGTTCCGCCTGCCGGTGCCCAGCAAAACGACGAGTTCGCAGCGGCAGTTTGAAAGTTGTCAGCGGCTATAGCATCTATTCCTATCCCGAGGAAGCTACTGGTGCTGTTAATCGAATAGCTTTTAAAATCAAATGAACTAGTACTGTTTCCGAGCTTTAAATCATTCGCATACAAATCGCCCGATAAAAATGTTGTACCAGCCACTTTTAAATTGTTTCCGACACTTACATTCCCATCAACTATTACATCTTTTTGTGCACGCATAGTATCTTTAGCAATGATTTCACCGGTTGCTTTTACATCACCTGATGTAGAAATATTATTTACTACGTGAAGTGAATCATTCACTTTCAGATTACCAGTAATAGTAGTGGTTGCAACTGTTTGAGCAGTTACATTGGTGTTTAAACTCAGTATTGCGATTGTACCGAGTAATGTTGTTTTAATAAAATTCTTGGAGGAAGTCTTTTGTTTCATAATATTGGAATTAATAGTTTATAAGCAAATAGAACAAAATAATCAATACACTTTGAGTATACCTGTAACATTTTACTGGTAGTTTTTAACATTTGTTAACAAATACTTGGTTAGAATTTAGATAATAGAAATATAACCGTTCTTTACAGCATATTTATAAAGTTCCTCTTTATTAGAAAGTTTGGTCTTTTTATAAATGTTATCAGTATGAAAGGTTATGGTTCTTACTGTTATATTAAAGCGTTGTGCAATTTCTTTTCGTGATTTACCGTTACATAACATTATAAGCACATCCACTTCTTTCCCAGTTAAAGAGCGCTGTCCGATCAAAAGTTCAATGTATGTATTATCGTAATGTACTTCAATTGCTTGAGAAGTTTGATAGATTATAGGAGTTTTTTCATTTAGGCTAAGTATTGTACTTACAAGATCCTCAATATTGCAATTTTTAAGAAGATAGCCATCTGCACCAGATTTTAATACTTCTGTAAAGAGGGAGTGATTAGAATGACCTGTAAGAATAATAACTTTGATGCTATGATACTTTTGTTTAATAATTTGAAGAGTTTCCAAACCATTCATAACTGGCATTTCAATATCCAATAAGATAATATCAGGTTGAACCTCTTTTAATAGGTCTAATGCTTGTTTACCGTTTGCAGCTTCATAAATAATTTGAAAATTAAAGTCTTTCAATAAAGATTTTAGCCCTTGCCTTAGACACGTGTGGTCTTCAACAATCATTAATTTTAAAGATTTTTGCATAACTGATTATTAAAATTCATTTCGGGGGTTATGTAACAAAATGGTAATAAACAGAGCCAAATGTATATTATAATAAACGCAACAAATGCAGAATCATTGTCTATTTTTGCAGTTAAACTACAATGTTTTTAGTTTAACCGATTTTTTTGTAGTTAAACTATTTATTTTTAATTTTAAACATTATGAAAGAAATGGAAGCGACTGCTGCAATCAAACAAAAAATAGGCTCGAACATTAAAAAACTACGTTTAGAAAAAGATATACCTACAAAACAAGTATGTAATGATTTAGATTTATCGCAGTCTGCTTATAGCAACATCGAAAAAGGATTGACAGATATAAGTATTACACGAATATTACAGATCGCTGATTATTTTAAAGTTAATTATACGGAAATATTATCCTTAGAAAAAGTTACAAATTATTATATCAATCCAACCGATAATAGTACAGGTATACAAAATAACAATTGCCATATCACAAATAAAGACGTTGAGAGCTTTGCCATTACTATTGAAAACCTGAAAGATGAAGTGAAGTACTTACGAGAACAAAATAGCTTACTAATAAAAAAAGCCGGCAGCTAATTTTAGCTAAATAATAAGAAACAATATATTTGATTTAATAATTATTAAGCCACCTTAAATTGTGCAATAGGTTGCTAGCCAAATATTTGGTTAAAATTCTAACTATTAAAAATTAATCTAAGCAATTTTATCTATTTAATACATTACTCCGTAAAGAATAGATTTGAATGGAGTATTTTTAAGCACGTCCTGCAATATAACCAATGGCTTTTTCGTGTGTAAATTCGTATGATAAAAACAAAAAAGCCTTGCAATTGGTTGATTGCAAGGCTTTTAAGCAAAATAATTGTACCCCAGACGGGACTTGAACCCGTACGTCCGCGAAGACACAGGATTTTAAGTCCTGCGTGTCTACCAATTCCACCACCGGGGCATTAGGTAAAAAAAATAAGCCCGAAGGCTTATTTCGAGCGAAAGACGGGTCTCGAACCCGCGACCTTAACCTTGGCAAGGTTACGCTCTACCAACTGAGCTACTTTCGCTTATACTGTGTTTTTGATTTTAAAGAACATCCAATTTTGTGGATTGGGAGTGCAAAGATATACGTTTTTTTACTTTGGCAAAATTTTTTTTCAGAAAAATGCGGGAAACCTCCTTCTCGTCCCGTAAAGCTTTACAGGCTTGTTATAAAGCCCTGTTTGTTTGCGTAGGCAGGTTCATGATTCGGTAACCGTTGAATAGGATATAAGTTTAAAAAATTAAGTTTAAACCGGTTCACAAAAAAAGCCGGCACTCATCAGTACCGGCTTTTAAAATAAACTAAATTCTCTTCGCTTTAGCTTGAACAGAATTCACAGTTGTCGTCACCCGCCGGGT
>JBBRHI010000075.1:0-9735 GCA_038222995.1 Bacteroidia bacterium
CCTTCTTTTTTACAACGGTTACTACCAATACAGGTACTACAGGAACCACAACAAATACCACAACTACCACCGGAACAACAACCGCTACAGGCATCACTAATTTAGAAAGTAACGGTAATACTTTGTTGCTGTATCCTAATCCTGCAAATAATGTATTACATGTTACGTGCAGTGACTTAATGAAAGAAATTACGATAAGCTCCGTAAACGGCAGTATGACTAAACGGCTTGACGTTAATTCAACCGGGGAAATAGTGGATGTATCAGAATTTCCTGCAGGGATTTATTTTATAACCATTAAAACCGATTCGAAATTAGTGACACGGAAGTTTGTAAAAGAAGGGGATTAAAGCAAAATTATTTTTTTAGTTTTTCTTCCAGTAGTTCGTAGCTCATTGTCTTTTCAATAAATTCATGTTTGAGCTTATTTTTTGAAGTGATCAACGTTGCGGGGAGGGCACCGCTCCAGCGTTCATCTATTTTATTAATAAAATCATTACCGTTAACTTCGTCAAGTAACACTATTTCCGTTGTATAATTATGTTTAGCGATAAACGGAATTAATTTTTTATTCAGCTCTTCTTTAAAATCCATACTTACTAAAAGTACTTTTACCGGTTCATTTATGTGCATTTTGTGTAATTTTTCAAAGCCCGGGAGTTCTGCTACACAAGGTTTACACCAGGTTGCCCAAAAGTTTACCACATATACAGTATCGCTTGTGTTATATATTCTTTTTAGCAGACCGTCAATTTTATAAACGGGTACAGTTTGAGACTTTAAGTAAAAGCTCATCATAAATAAGAGAATGAAAGAGAGTTTAAAGTTTTTATGCTTCACTTTATTTGTGTTTTTCTTTGTAATCATACTCTTCCAGTAAAAGCTTAATATCGGTTATAAGCCTTGTTACCTCTACACTGTCGGTGCCTTCATAAAACCCGCGTAAATGTTTTTCCTTATCAACCAAGGCAAAATTTTGTGTGTGAATAAAATCATCTTCTTCGCCGTTTCCTTCTTCCGCATTCAGCAAATAACTTTGCCTTGCCATGTCGTACAAGTGTTTTTTATCACCGGTTAAAAAGAGCCACTGCTTATTTTTAACGCCATGCAGCTTAGCATAATCCATCATTACATGTACCGAATCCACTTCGGGCTCTACGGTATGTGAAAGTATCATAATGTCCTTATTATTATAAAATGTTTTATAAACGCGTTCCAGCTGGTTGCTCATAATAGGACAAATAGATTGGCAGGTTGTAAAGAAAAAATCGGTGACGTAAATTTTATTTTTTACCGTTTCTTCTGTTACCTTTTCGTTGTATTGATCAATAAACATAAACGGTTTCACCGTATGGTAAGTTGTATCACCGTCATTCATGCTTTTCTTTTTGCCGAAATAAGGGAGCGTTCTTAAAGGTTTTTGCTCGTTTTTATTAAAAAGAAACCAAGCTAGAAATAAAGTCGGGATCAGTATTAATAGCCAATAATAATTACCTTTAGGACTCATTTTACAAAGGTATGACTAAAGAAGAGTTAAACAATAAAAAAAACGCAGAAGCGGAATTAGGTTTTGGAACAAAGAACTATAATACATCTGTCCGTTTTTTAAACAGGGACGGAACCGTTAATGTAAAAAGAAAAGATTCAAAAAACCATATTGGGTTCGATTTATACCACTGGCTATTGGGCATTACATGGAAGCAATTTATTGGTTTAGTGTTTATCAGTTATGTAGCGGTTAATACTTTATTTGCGGTAGTTTATTTTATGTTAGGTGCTGATAAATTCGGGGGACTGGAATTATACTCAAGCACTGAAAAATTTTCTCAATTGTTCTTTTTTAGTGCTCAAACCCTTACTACAGTGGGTTACGGGCATATTTTCCCTAATCATGTTTCTACGAGCTCTGTATCGGCTATTGAATCTATGCTTGGTTTAATGGGCTTTGCATTAGTAACCGGTTTATTATACGGCCGCTTCTCTAAACCCAAGGCGGATATTCAATACAGCGATAAAGCAGTGATTTCTCCTTTTAAACACAACCTTGGTTTTATGTTTCGCATCGCCAATAAAAAACAAAATGAATTAATTGAGATTGAGTGCCAGCTTGGCTTTGCTTATAATAATCCTGAAACAAAAAAAAGGGCCTTTCACTTTTTAGAATTAGAAAGGAACCGTATTAATTTTTTACCTTTAAGCTGGACTATTGTTCATCCTATTGATGACAAAAGTCCGTTATTAGGCTTAACTGAAAAGAACTTTCATGACGGTGATGCGGAATTTGTGATCTTAGTAAAAGCTATTAACGACACCTATTTTCAAACAGTTTACTCAAGAATGTCTTATAAGGCCGATGAAATTGAATGGAATGCCAAATTCGTTCCCGTGCCCCAAACACCTCATAAAAACGGGAGCATCTCTATTAATATTAATGACCTGCACCAATACGAAAAGGTATCATAATACTTTTTAACACAACAGGTATTTTATAGTAAACTTTGCCGCAAATACTTTGCAGCAGGTAAATTTATTTTTATATAGGTTACTTTAATACAGCTCAATTATCCATGTTAGGTTATTAAATAATTAATTTTTTGTTTACGCCTGTAACGGTTTTAAATAATAGTATACTATTGTGTAACTAATTTTTAAAACTATGAAAATGAATAAAAATTACAAAACGAGTCGCATTCTTATTTTATTCTATTTAAGTGTCGGCTTTTTATGTTCTTATTCTCAAAGCAGGTTGCCCACCCAAGAAGAGCTTAATACCAAATCTGCATTACAAGCAGTGTATTCTTCAAACTCTCATATGAATTCAGTGCCAAATCATATTGCAGTTACAGGCCCTGAACAAAATTGTAACAACGCTATTCCTGTTTGCCGGCAATCCTACACGCAAACATCCTCTTATACAGGTTTTGGTTCAGTGCAGGAAGTCCCTGCAACGACGTGTTTGCTTACACAAGAAACAAATTCGGTATGGTATATATTTACAGTTCAAAATACGGGCACATTTACTTTTTTATTAAACACGCCTAATGATTACGATTTTGCCCTTTACGATATTACTACAATAGGTTGCACGGGCGTCCCTTCTGCAACTCCCATAAGATGTAATTTTTCTGCAACCTACGGTAACACCGGCCTTACTTTACCGGCGTCCGGTGGTAATATATCATATAACGCCTCCCAGGTACCTACAATGCCGGGTATCAATGTCACGGCAGGCCAAACCTTTGCGCTAATTATTGATAATTTTTCGGCCAATGCTAACGGCTATACCTTAACATTTGGCGGAACCGCACAAATCTTTGACAATATACCTCCCGTTTTCAGCGGTTTAACAGTACCCTGTAATGGAAACTCCTTTAATATTAACTTTTCAGAACCTGTAATATGCAGTTCTATAGCAAACAACGGTTCTGATTTTATCATTACAGGTCCCGGGGCCATCAATGTGCCTGTTACGGGAGCAATAGGCAATTTATGCTCCGGGGGGGCGGCTAATGCGAATTTTGCAACCGTTTCATTTAACAACGTCGGTTTGCCTTCCGGAACGTATACTGTTAGTATTACTAATGGTTCCGACGGAAATACCATAGTTGATAAATGTAATAACCTTATGACAATTCCGCAGACGGTTACATTTCAATACTTAGCTCCTATAACCATATCTGCTACCAATACCCTGGTTTGCGCAGGCGCCCCTAGTACAATAACCGTTTCGGGAGCAGGAAATCCAATAGGCCTTGTTTATTCATGGGCGCCCGTAACGGCAACCACTTCATCAGTAATAGTAAATCCTACACAAAATATAAACTATATAGCTACTGCTACTTATGGCGGTTGCAGCAGAACGGCTTCTTTATCAATAGCCGTTGACCAGCCCCCTGTTGTAGTGGTAAATCCTAATACTATTTCTTTATGCAGCGGAACAACTAATATTATTGCAACGGCAACCACCGGGAGTGTTACCTGCACAAATTGTAATTATGTATGGAGCGGATCTTCCACACAAACCAATACAGGTGTACCAAGCTCAACCATAACAGGGGCGGGCCCCGGTTCATACTCTGTATCCGTTTCCTCAAATATCGGGTGTCCGGGAAATACGGCGGTATCTAATATCAGTATTCTTTCCCCTTCATCATCGCCTGTTTGCAGTATTATTTATGTGAGCCCTGCAGGCGGCGGCACAGGTGTTACACCTGCAGGTCCAACCGATATTCAAACGGCCTTAACAATGGGGGCATGTAATAATGTGGTTATTAAAATGCAAATAGGCGATTATACGGTAAATAACCCATTAAACGTAAATGGTTTTACAACAATGGAAGGCGGTTACAATACTGCTTTTACACTAAAATCTTCCGGTAAAGCTACTACAGGCGGTTTCCCGAATCAGGCCACACGTATCATTCGCAGCGGTTTAAACGTTGAAGGTTCTGCAGGGAACCTTCGCCTTACTGCTATTAATGTACTTCCGGCGGCTTCTTATTTCCGTATTCAGGATATTTATGTAGATATGCCTAATAATGCGGCCGGCTCAGCAATTTCAAATTACGGTATATATTTGGGAAGCGGGTGTTCAAATTATAATATTACAAGGTGTTATATCAACTCAGGAAATGCGGGCTCGGGGCTTTCGGGAACTACGCCGGCTGTTGTTTCTTTAACAGGAGGTAACGGCGGTAACGGCTCAGCAGGAGATATTGATGATCAGGCAGATGCAGGCGGGGGTGGCGGCGGTGGCGGGGGTGGCGGCACCACGTCAGGAAATAACGGAGGCAATGCTTCAGGAAACTTTAATTCGGCAAATAACTGTTCGATATCGGGCGGTGGCTTGGGAACGGCAGGATTAGGCGGAGGAAATGGCGGAACGGGAGCTTCAGATCCTGACGGATGCAGTTACGGCTCTTCCGGTGCAACGGGTTCGGCAGGCACCATTTCAGCAAATATTAAAAGCGGCGGCGGCGGTGGCGGCGGCGGGTCGGGCGGATCTGAAAATAATTCGGGAGGCCCGGGAGGCAATGGCGGCGGAGTAACCGGTTATATTGGCGCTAATACTTCCGGCGGCGGCGCAGGTCCCATCGGAGGCTGTAGCGGTAATGGCGGTTCAATAGGTGCTGCAGGAGCTGCAGGCACGAACGGAACTTTAGGCTCAACCGGTGCAGCAGGAAGTGATGTTACAGGTTATTGGAATGTTGGTGTACAAGGTGGAACAGGGAACGACGGTGCCGGTGGACAAGGCGGCAAAGGCGGTGGCGGCGGTTCAGGACAAGGAGGTACTTTTTGTACTGACGGCGCCGGATCGGGTGGTGGCGGAGGCGGCGGTGGCGGAGAAGGCGGCACAGGTGGATCAGGTGGTTTCGGCGGCGGTTCTACCTTTGGTGTTTTTATTTTTAATAACGGAGTTAACGGTAATGTAGTAGATTGTCAGATTATAACAGGTGCTGCAGGTGCAGGCGGTGCGGGTGGTTCGGGCACCATTGGCAGCAACGGCGGTACCGGAGGATTAGGCAGCCCTTACAGTAGTGGTGAAGTAGGTGCCGGTGCAAACGGCGGAGCGGGTGGCAAAGGCGGCAATGGCGGTGTAGGTGGAACGGGTGCGGCAGGTATAGCATCAGCGGTAAGGCTGGTCGGAGGTTCTGCCCCGGCAAGTAGCATATCATCCTTTACTTTAAATTCACAACCTGTCATAACGGTTGATAATAAAGCCTGTATAAATGTAAGCATGGCTCATAATACATCAGCGGCATCACCGGTTTGGTCTTCGTTTGGTACTTCAGCAACGCCTGCATCAGGTTCAGGAGCTACTTCTTCTACAGTATATTCATCGATAGGACGAAAAACAGTTATTATGAACTCTAACGGCTATACAGATTTTAATAATATACTTGTTAATACGCCTTCCACAGGAAATATTATTGCTTCGGCAACAAATATATGCCCGGGGAGCGCTAATTTTGCAAGCTCTACGGTAGGGACTCCGGGTTTTACGTATAACTGGACTGTTGCTCCTGCAAGTGCAACCATAACTTCGGCTGCTTCAGGATCAACTTCTGTATCATTTTCTAATACAGGATCATCACCAATTACTTATACACTAACATTAAATTTTAATTCACAATGTTGCGGTACGTTAACGCCCGTAACTGCCACAATTATAGTAAATCCGATACCTGCAGCGCCTTCGGCAACCGTAAATTCAGTTTGTACAGGCGGAAATGCCATATTTACGGCCACAGCCCCTTCGGGATCTTCTTTTGCATGGTACAATGCGGCAAGCTCAGGTACTTTATTAGCTTCGGGAAATACGTATTCAGTACCCGCTATTTCAACTACCAATACGGTTTATTTACAAGCTGCAAACAGCGGCGGATGTACAAGCGCAATTACCCCGGTAGTTGTAACTCCTACGGCAATACCTGCTCCTACAGGTATTGCGGGCACAGCATGCGATGTTGGAACTGTACAAGTTGGCATAATTCCTGCGGCAGGTGTTACTACCTACGATTGGTTCTCAAATTCATCAGGAACAGGCTTGTTACAATCGGGACCGGGCTTAACTTACGGGCAGGTTATAAGTACAGCCGGCGGCAGTTATACAGTATATGTACAATCTACAATACCGGGATGTACTCCAAGTGCTTTGGTTCCTGTAACGGCAAGTGTATCTCCTTTGCCTATTACACTTTCCGCTAATTTTACCCCAAATGATACTGTGTGTGTTAATACACCTGTAACTATAAATTTAAATGCTTCGGGAGGGAGCGGAACATTTACTTATACATGGTCACCGGTAACATCTACTTTAAGTTCAATAACACAAACGGTTAGCGCTTCTACATCTTTTAATGTATTTGTAGGCAGTAACGGATGTCTTAAACAATTTTACCTTCCTGTTATAGTAATTCCTTATCCCAAAGATACAATTGTGCCCACCGCGGGCATTACCTGTACAAATACGCTGGTTACGCTAAACGGGTCTTTTTCCGCTTCAGGTCCGTCTTATACTTATAGCTGGACAACCGGTAGCGGCAATATTACTTCTGCAGCAAATTCTAATACGGTTACTGTAAATTCTTCGGGTACTTATACGCTTTCTATTTCTGATTTAATTACGGGCTGTGTATCTACGCAAACAATAAGTGTAAATACAAATACAACTGCGCCTAATGCGCAAATTGGCGCCACGGCCTTAATAAGCTGCAGTTCAAATAGCGTTTTGCTTGACGGCACAAGCTCTTCAGCAGGAGCAGGTATTGTTTACAGCTGGAGTACTTCAGGCGGTACAATTCTTTCGGGTGCTAACAGTATAACAGCCTCGGCAGGTTCAGCGGGTACATACAGTTTAACAGTGACCGATTCAAATACAGGTTGTAAAACAGTAACTGCTACTAGTGTAGCAGGTGATAATACGATACCTAATTTAAATGCGGGCAACGCAGTTTTACCTTGCGGCTCCGGATCGGTAACCGTAACGGCAACAAGCACTGTAACAGGATTAACGTACAGCTGGGCAGGTCCCAACTCAACAAGTATTGTTTCGGGAGCAAATACAAACACCCCGGTCCTTGGCGATGTAGGAAATTATACGGTTACGGTTACTAATACGGTAACAGGCTGTTCTGCTTCTACGGTTATAACAGTGTCGCAGGGCTCTATAAACGCGGCTTTTACGGCAGATCCCACTATGGGCTCAGTTCCATTAAACGTAAACTTTACAAACCAAAGTGTTGGTGCAGGTTTAGCGTATAGTTGGAACTTTGGTAACGGAACAACTAACTCAGCCGTTATGAACCCAAGCACTACTTATACAGCCGCCGGTACTTACACCGTTATATTAATTGTAAATTCAGGCTTGTGTACTCAATCGGTTACGGCAACTATTATTGTTGAGGACGGTTTTACGATTGAAATTCCAAACGTATTTACGCCTAACAATGATTCTAAAAACGATCTGTTCACAATCAAGTCAACGGGAGTAAAAGAAATATCTTTACAAATCTTTAACCGATGGGGTGAAAAACTGTATGACTTTACCGGTAGTAAAGCTGCGTGGGACGGCCTAACACCGCAAGGAACAGAAGTGCCGGATGCCACCTACTTTTATTTTGTAAAAGCTACGGGAAATAACGATAAAATTGTTGAAAAGAAGGGTACTGTTAACCTATTCAGGTAATTATCGGTTAGAATAAATTAAAAAAGTCTGTCTTTATATTTAAGACAGACTTTTTTGCGTAGTGTGTTTTTTGTTTTAACTGCCTAAGCTTGCTTTTACAAAACTTACAAATAGAGGGTGCGGGTTTTCTACCGTACTTTTATATTCGGGGTGAAACTGCACACCTATAAAGAAAGGATGGGTAGGAATTTCAATAATTTCTGCAAGCCCGGCATCAGGATTTACACCCGAAATAACCATGCCGGCGTTTATAAAATCTTTCGTGTATTCAGGGTTAAATTCATAACGGTGCCTGTGGCGTTCGTTAATATCCGTTTTACCGTAAATAGAATAAGCGAGGGTATCTTCTTCAATATGGCAAGGGTATGAACCTAAACGCATGGTTCCGCCCATGTGCGAAATGTTTTTCTGCGCCTCCAAAAGATCAATGACAGGGTTTGTGGTAGCGGGGTTCATTTCGCGGCTGTGCGCATCTTTCAAGCCTAATACATTTCTTGCAAATTCAATAACGGCACATTGCATCCCCAAACAAATTCCTAAAAAAGGAATATTATTAGTGCGCGCATAATTTATGGCAATTATTTTTCCGTCAATTCCGCGGTTACCGAAACCCGGTGCAACCAGTACACCTTGCAGGTTTTTAAACGTGTCTTTAATGGTTTCTTCTGTCAACTCATCACTGTGAATCCATTCAATTTTCACTTTGCAATCGTTTACAGCACCCGCATGTATAAAGGCTTCTGCAATAGATTTATAAGATTCTTTAAGCTCAACATACTTTCCTATTAAGCCTATCGTTACTTCGCGTTTGGGATGCTCAAGCTTGTCTAAAAAGTTTTTCCACTTATCAAGCTTTAATTCCGCAGGCATTTCAACATTTAATTTCTTCAATACAATTTTATCAAGGTCCTCTTTTTCCATTAATAAAGGAACTTCATAAATTGTAGCTGCATCAAGCGCTTCAATAACAGCGTCGGGAGACACGTTACAGAACAACGCAATTTTGCGGCGAATGTCTTTATTAATAGGATATTCGGAACGGCAAACTAAAATATCGGGCTGTACGCCGTACTCTAATAATAATTTTACGGAGTGCTGTGTGGGCTTTGTTTTTAATTCGCCTGAAGTGGCTAAATAAGGTAATAATGTTAAGTGAATTACGGTGCAATTATCTCCTAGTTCCCATTTCAATTGACGAACTGCTTCAATATAAGGCAACGATTCAATATCACCTACGGTGCCTCCAATTTCAGTAATGACGAATTGATATTGCCCGGTTTTACCTAACAGTTTAATACGGTTTTTAATTTCATCGGTAATGTGAGGAATTACCTGTACTGTTTTTCCTAAAAATTCACCTTTACGTTCTTTTTCAATAACAGATTGGTAAATGCGGCCTGTAGTGACATTATTAGCCTGTGATGTAGCAACGTTTAAAAAACGCTCGTAATGACCTAAGTCCAAATCGGTTTCAGCGCCGTCTTCCGTTACGTAGCATTCGCCGTGTTCGTAAGGATTTAAAGTTCCTGGATCAATATTAATGTCAG
>JBBRHI010000076.1:0-9650 GCA_038222995.1 Bacteroidia bacterium
TTCGATCAATGTTTTGTTCCACTTTAATGCTTGTTTAGTGATGCCGGAGTATGTATATAAAAATTCTTTATCGGCATACCACGCTACTTTTCTTTTTGTAATAATATGTTTGCCGAAAATAACTGCTTCATCGTTTTTCCATTGTATGGTATTTAAAAGCGCCTCCAAATAAAAATCAGCGCGTTGGTTCGAAAGCACTTTTCCATAATAAATTGCTTCCCCGTTATAAGGCAATATATTTTCGGTTGGGTTAGTGTTAAAGAGGTCCATTGTTTTTAGTGTATATGTATTTTGTTCGCTGTATTAAGATTGTGTAGATGTTAACTGATTTGTTTACTGCGGTTTGCTTACTTATTTTTCTGTACTCTGTTTTTACTGCTTATCTGCCCCTATTATCGCTGCTTCCCAACCGATAATAGCTGTTTTACGCGTCGTACCCCACATATACCCGCCAATGGTTCCGGTGGATTGAATAACCCGGTGACAAGGAATCAAAAACGCTACCGGGTTGCTTCCTATAGCAGTCCCTACAGCTCTTGATGCTTTAGGGCTATTAATTTTTTGAGCAATGGCACCATAAGTCGATAATTGACCCATAGGAATTTTAAGCAGCGACTCCCACACTTTTAATTGAAATTCTGTTCCTTTTAAATGTAATTTAATTTCAGAGAGCTTAGAGGGATCCTGCGTAAAAATGTATAAGGCTTTTTGCTGAATCGTATCTACCATTTGTTTAAATGTTGCATGAGGGAAATGGTTCTTCAAATCGGTGCACGCTTTTGTTTCGTCTTCTTCAAAAGCCATATAGCAAATGCCTTTAGCGGTTGACGCCACAATTACATTTCCGAAAGGTGTTTCGGCATAACTGTAGTTAATGGAAAGCAGTTCACCGCCGGTTTTAAATTCACCCGGGGTCATGCCTTCAATTTTAATAAACAAGTCGTGCAGCCTGCCTGTTCCCGACAAACCTGTTTCAGCGGCAGTGTCAAATAAAGTGGCTTGCTTTTCTTTTAAAATGTATTTGGCATGTTCTACACTTATATATTGTAAAAACTTTTTGGGGCTTACTCCTGCCCAATCGGTAAACAGGCGTTGAAAATGAAACGGACTTAAATGCAGCTTAGCTGCAATTTCATCGAGGTTAGGCTGATCTTTAAAGTTTTGCTGTATATAATGAATCGCTTCTGCAATGCGGTTATAATTTAAGGTTTCGCTTTGTTTCATGGTTGCCGGTTTACATTACAAAATTAGGTGTTTAGTAAATAGAATGAAACCCGAAACTTGCTGAGTTTTATTTTAACTCAATGTATTTTGTAAACCGGAAAACAGTTTTGCATAATACTATTTAAAATCTTTTCCAATTTAATTTCCATCTTTTACCGGCTAATGACTCTATTATGTCATTTACCGGCTAAAAACGACCACTTATTGGTTGGTACTTGATAATTGACTGTTCTTAGTATTGTTTTGTATTATAATCATAAAATAATCTCATGAAAAACTTACTAAAAACAACTACTGTATTTGCGGGCTTAAGCCTCTTTACGACATTTTCTTCAAAAGCACAAACATGGAATCCTGTGGGAGCCACTACCAATATTTATAATACAAACACCGGTTTTGTTGGAATAGGCACGGGTAGTAGCATTTCCCCTTTAGACAAGCTACAAATAAAAGGTGGTAATTTATTAATGGATCCTTGGGCATCAGGCACCGGCAGTATATATTTCGGTGGTCATACAGATACAGGAGCAAATGGCTTAAGGCTTTCATTTAATAGTACTTCGGGGGCCTATATAGATTCACGCTCACCATTGGGATATGGCATTGTATTCCGTGTTGATGCTCCTGGATCATCGAATACAGAACGTATGAGAATTACAACAGCCGGCGATGTTGGAATCGGAGTTTCCTCACCGGCATATAAACTTGACGTCGCCGGTACGGGAAAATTCTCCTCTAACTTAACCATTGGAGCTTACACATTGCCGGCAGCTGACGGTACCCTAAACCAAGTGCTTACAACAAATGGAGTTGGACTTGTTACTTGGAAAGCAATTCCCGCCATTTCATGGAATTTACTTGGAAACACAGGCACAAGTGCTTCAACTAATTTTATAGGAACAACAGACGCCATTGATTTCGTGACAAGAACCAATAACATTGAAAAAATGAGAGTAACCTCTTCTGGTAATGTTGGTATTAATACAGCTAGTCCTTCTGCAACGCTTACCGTTAACGGGGATGTGCTGATAGGTGATGCAACTGTTACTCGCCCTGCAGGCTACAGACTTTATGTTCAAACCGGCATATTAACTGAAAAAGTAAAAGTAGCTTTAGCTACATCATCAGATTGGTCGGATTATGTGTTTGCCAAAGATTATAAACTGAGAAAGTTATCAGATGTTGAAGCTTATGTAAGGGAGAATAAGCATTTGCCGGGCATTCCATCCGCAGAACAAGTAGTGAAAGAAGGTATTGACTTAGGAAAAATGGATGCAAAGCTGTTAGAGAAAATTGAAGAGCTCACTTTATATATGATCAGTCAGGATAAAAAGCTGCAAGAGCTTGAGTTAAAAAATACAGAGCTTAATAACAAAATAACAACATTACTTGAGCAAAAATAAACCGGCATTATTCATTTTAAATTATTTAATTATGTATGTAAAACATAAAATTTCACTTAAACTAACGTTGTTTATTTTGAGTGTTTGGATGGGTACAGCCCATACCCTTAAAGCACAGTATTTGCCGGATTATATCATTAATGATAAAATATATTCCACAGGTACACATGCTTTTTGCTCAGCAGGATATATTACATCACCTGATGATCCTACTCATCCTGATAACTATTCAGGTACTTCAATTGTAGATTATACAGCAGGTCATTATATCAGCTTATTGCCAGGCTTTAAAGCCGGAAGCTACGCACCGGGGGGTCACTTCTTGACTCATTTTTCTATACCGGGTTTTCCGGTAATGGTCATGTCACCGTCTACTCCGGGAAGAGTAGGTCAATACGAAAAATTAGAATATGGATTACAACTTCCAAGTACTATTCAAAATTTAGTTGTCAACTATTTTATAAATAATACCACAGGGGTTAATCCTTTCGATCCCGATGACATAAATATTGAAGCGACATTTACATCTCCAAGCGGCACCCAGAACCGCCTCATTTACGGTTTTTTTTATAAAGGTTTTAAAGAGCAGCTTTCCGACAGCAGTTGGGTGCCTCAACCTACACCTTATAAGTTTAGGGTACGCTTTGCACCAACAGAGCTAGGGACATGGAGTTGTACTATAAAGGTCAGCTCTCCTAACGGTAAATTCAGTTCTGTGTATGCCGATTGTTTGTATTTTATATGTGATCCTTCAAGTAATAATGGGTATGTAGAAATAGGCCATGACGGGCGGCATCTAAGATTTGGTAAAACACACCAGTCATTTTTTCCTGTAGGCCAAAATATTCCCTGGATAGAGAGGGCAGGATTTGATAATTCAAATGTATTCTATTCCACTTGGTTTTTGAGATTCAATAACCACATCACGAATTTAGGAGCTAATCAAGGAAATTTCGTGCGTTTTTTGATGAATGCGGGAGGACATGGTATTGAATGGGAAAAATTAGGAGATTATTCAACGTGTGATGAATACGACAATACTATGACCAGCACCGGTGGAACCCAAGATAGGCAACACAATGCCTTTGAGCTTGATAGAGTATTTGACATATGCCATCAGCAAGGAATTTATATGGATCTAAATGTTGAAATGCATTCCGGATACGTTGAATACAATACAACTATCAATCCCGACCAACAGGAATATTACTCATGGAGTAAGAATAAACTACATGCTGCCCCGATTGGACTTAGTTTGCCCGTACAAGCGTTGTCAGATGCCACAGCAAAAAAATATTTTAAGAGAAGGTTAAGGTATATCATCGCACGTTGGGGTTATTCTACTAACCTTGCAGTGATAGAACTTTTGAGTGAACAGGATGGATGGACCGGATTCAGTCCTTCTGTACGTTCTGATTCTTACGACTGGCACCATGAGATGGCATCTTATATAAAGAGTTCACTTGGAGAAACGCACCATTTACTTAGTACCTCTTATGCCATAAGACCGAGCGGCATACCTATACCGATTAATAATTTTCATGTTCCTGAAATAGACGTTACAAGCGGACATAAATATGGCAGTGGAAGAGACGTGAATGTTGATCAAAGATTTAAATATTTACATCAATATTATGGATTAGGTGGGGCTACAACTGAAGCTTTATATGAAGATTTGGGTAAGCCCACTATTTTCGGAGAGATGGGGCTTGACGGAAAAACAGAATCAACAGTAGGCGCACCTAGCTATGTGGATGGCAACGATCTTGAAGGGTGTAATGATGTCAATTTCCATAACGGCATGTGGGCGTCAGCCTCCATGGGCTCTTATGGTACAGGTTTAAACTGGTGGCAGGAGAAAAACGATGCATACCGATCGCAGAATTTCCCAGCGTTAAGAGCATTTTTCGATGCTATAGATTTTGAGAGCAACACTTATAATATATGCTATGCCTGGTCCGATTTAACTATTCCTCTGACTGACCATAAGTACGAAGTTTTGGGGATGAGAAATTTTTCAGCTAGTAAGTTAATGGGATGGGCCCATGATGCGACTTATTGGTGGGGCAATATCTCAACTAGTTGTCCCGACAGACAAGGACTATATGGACAGCCGACTTCTTATTCGGACAACGACCACGTAACAGCTCCTGTTATTTATGGTTCAACACGAGTAGCTATTGGCATTCATTTAGTGCCGGGTTTTGGTTATGATATAGATTGGCATAGAACACGAGGAGCCGGTGGAATATATAGTTCAACGCATGCCAATGTAGGTCTTTTCGGTAACTTAAAACCATTTTACCCGGGCTTATACGCTGATTTTCAATTTATGGCAACACGAAGCAGTCATATAAGAGAAGATGATCATTTAACAGTATTACTGAGCGACACCTTAGAATGCGGTGAAGACACCATTGCTGTTGACGCTACACAACCTGAAGACACCATGCATCTTTACAGTTATCATTGGAATTTCGGTAACGGTCAAACTGCATCTGTTGCTACAGCCACAGTAATTTATTCGGCGCCCGGATCTTATAGTGTAAGCCTTGTAATTACTGATACACTTGGTAATGCCGATACACTTAAACAAATTATTGTAATACCTAATTGTAGCGGTATGAGCAGACTTTCAGGCATAGAAGACTCACCTTCACTTTCAAATCAACCTCAAATTAATATCAGTCCTAATCCAAACAGCGGAGCATTTACACTCTTAGTTTCAGGGGAAGGAGAAAAACAGGTATTTATTTACAATGTAATAGGTAAGATGATTTACGAAAACGATCATGTAACTGACCGGAGCCTTAGCCTTGATATCAGTGATCAGACAAAAGGCATTTATTTTGTTAAGGTAATTTTTGGTACTGTTGTGAAAACCGAAAAAATCATTAATCAATAATAATACAAATTCACTAAAAGCTGTCTCTTTTTTGAGACAGCTTTTGTTTTATACAATTTGAAACAACAAATTAAACGTATGTATCAGTAAAAGAAATTTAATTGGCACTTACATTTGCAACATGGTAAGTTTATTCAGTAACTCGTTTTTTTTACGACGGGAAACCTCTACACTTGTCCCATCACTCATTATTACGTACCCGCCTTCGCCTTTAATGTATTTAGTAACGTGACTCAGATTAATTAAACAGGAATTGTGAACCCTGAAGAAATTAAGGCCGGATAATAATTCTTCATAGTCTTTTAATGTTCGGGAAACGGTGATCTTGGTTTTGTTGGTCATGGCTATATGTGTATAGCTTTCGTCGGCGGTACATTTAATAATATCATTTGCAGTGATCATTTGTAAACCCTCGAACGTAGGAACTGCTATTTTAGCATTATTACCTTTTACTTTAAGGTTAGACAACAATACTTCAAAATTAGCCGATTGCTTAATGGAGCTATTCGTATGAAGACCGAGCTTATCAACGGCGTTTTTTAATTCGTCAGAATCTATAGGCTTTAATAAATAATCTAACGCGCTATACTTAATTGCTTTAATGGCGTAATGATTATAGGCAGTAGTAAAAATAACTTTAAAGGAAGGATCTTTAATTTCTTCGAGCAATGTAAAGCCGTTATGAAAAGGCATTTCTACATCTAAGAATACCAAATCGGGCATTTGCTCTTCTATTATTTTCAGTGCAGACTTAACAGAATCGCATAATTCTATTACTTCAACTGTAGGGCAATACATTATAATTAAATTTTTAAGCGTTATCCTGCTTTTTTCTTCGTCGTCAACAATTAGTGCTTTGATCATACAAAAGCTAAAATAAAAAAAAAATAATAGAACGGTAAATTTAATTCAACCTTTGTGCCTAAAGCATTTCCTGCGGCATCTTCAAGGTCAGTTATGGTAATGGTTAAGTTACTGTTGTTCTTACGATTAATAATATCCAAACGCTCTCTGGTAATGGACATGCCCACCGATTTATGAAATTCATTTTTCTTTGCTTTAAGAACCTCTCCCGATTTTTTTCTTCCGATTCCGTTATCCTCTATCACGCAGATCAATGCTTTTTCTTTCGACTCCAACGTAATTGTTATTTTACCGGTAGTTTCTTTATGCATTAATCCGTGCCATATAGCGTTCTCTACATAGGGCTGTATGAGCATAGAAGGAATCATACTATTTTCCACATCCACATTATCATGAATGTGAATCGTGTACTCAAATTTATTTTCAAACCTTAACGATTCCAGATCAAGGTATAAATTAAGAGCTTCTAATTCTTTGGTTAAAGGAATCGCAACCGGTTTAGAGTTATCGACGACGTAACGAATGAGCTTGGCGAATTTTGAAAGGTAACGTTGCGAGGAAGCGGGATCGTTATTGGTAATAAAATACTGTACCGAGTTAATGGCATTAAAAATAAAATGAGGGTTCATTTGCGATCGCAAGGCTTTTAATTCGGCATTGGATAATTTAGTTTGCCGGATCATTTTTAAACGTTCTCTCTTTTTAAAGATCTTAAGCCTGTATATAAATACGGCTATTACCAGCCCTATTATTACCAGTATAATAAACACTTTAAACCACCAAGTTTGCCACCATGCCGGGTGTACGGTAAAATGAAACACGGAAGGCAGATCGCTCCAATACCCGTCGTTATTTTTTTCATAAACTACAAATAAATATTCGGCCGGCGGTAACGATTGAAATTTAACGGAAGTATAGTTGGTCATGATCCAGTTAGTATCCAAACCGATGAGCTTGTATTTATAGTCTATATTCCCGGGATCCTTAAATGAAAGGCCGTTATAATTAATGGTAAGGTAATTTTCGTTATGCTTTAAATCAGCTGTATTAAGGCTTATGCTTTTTTCATTTACTAAAACATCCGTAATATAAACCGGCGGAGGCGTTGTATTGTCTTTTATGTGCCTTGGGTCGAATATGGAGATGCCGTTGTTATGGGCAAGCCACAACTCATTTTTAAACTTAACTATGTAATTTACCTCATTGGTTAATAAACCGCTCTTAGAATTATAAATGGTGACAGAATATTTTAAAGGATCAAAACTTTCAACGGTTATTTTATTAAGCCCGTTATTGGTGCCTACCCACACTACGTTGGTTGAATCCAAAAAAAGGCGGCGGCACATATTGCCCGACAAGCCCTTACTTTGATCGATCGTAATAAGCGTTTTATCTTTCTTTATAATTACACCTTTGCCACGTGTGGCCATCCATAGTAAGCCGTTAAATCCTTCTTTTATATCTACTACTCTTGAAGCAAGCAATGTGTCTTTTTCGCCAAGGTATAGCAGCCCTTCTTTTTCATTATATGTTGATAAGCCGTTACTTGAACAAATCCAAAGTTTACCGAACCGATCTTTATAAATATGATCGGTGTAATTAGATAACATGACCGTATTTATTAAATGAAAGTCTTTAATTGAATAAAAATGTAATCGCCTGAAGCCCAAAGATACTAAGGTAGTATCATCTAAACGGATCATCATTTTTGAACCGTCACGGATTACCCGTTCAAGGCCATTGGTTCGGCCGTTATATATAAAAATGCTTTTTGTATTGCCTATAAACTTTAAATGTTCATTAAAATTAAGCATGCCTGTTACTTCATCTATTTCACCGGCATTTTCATTTATAAGATCAATTTTTTTAATGTCTTGCTCCTTAAATATGCTCAAGTTACCGTTTAAATGGCCTGACATGACATTTCCATCTGTTATAGAAAGGCATGATATGCTGCTTTCGGGCAAACCGGTTTCAGGAGTATAATATTTAAAGTTGAGATAGGGAATGTAAAATATACCGTGGCCTTTGGTACAGATCCACAGCTCCTTTTCTCTATCCTTACACATGGAAGTAATAATTTTTTGATCCAGTGTTTTAAATGATTTATCGGTGACGTAACCATTTTTAGTAAGCCGGTTTACACCATTATAAGTACCTGTAATCATGTCATTGTTTTCATCTTCTATGGCACAAATAATCAGATTTTTATTTTCGTATAAGTAATTAAGTGCTTTATCATTAAAATTAAAAGCCAGGTTATTAATAGAGGCATAATAACTTTTATCCTTCAGTTTTTTCACACAAAACCGTGTGCCCTCGAAAAACCCAGCAGTATTTTTAACTGTCATATACAGAATACCTTTTTTATAAAGACTTACTAAATAATTGTTAGGTTGTTTGCCGCCGAAAATAAATCCCTTATCAATTTCATACACATACAGCCCGCTATTGGGTAAATTAATTCTTTTAATATCGCCGGCGGTTCTGCCCGGTCCTATTTTTAATATAAAGGAATCTTGTCCGCCAATCCATATGGTATCCCTACTATCAATGTACAGGGAAGTAACAATAACATTTTTCACAACACTCACCAATTCCTTATTACAGGGAAGCGAACAAATTTTGCCGGTAGCATTATTAAAGTAAGAGAGGTTACCTGAAATGGAGCGGAACCAAATATTTTGTTTGGAATCTTCATACACCCCATACACAGTGTTATCGGGCAAGCCGTTTTCTGTACTGAAATTTTTAAACTCATACCCGTTAAAACGACTTACTCCCATATCCGTTGAAAACCAAAGGTACCCGTTTGAGGCTGCCAACATTTCATATACTTCCGAAGAAGGAAGCCCATCCTTCACACTAAAATTCCGGCAAAGGTTATATTGTGACAAGCCATTGAAAGAAAAGAGAAGGAATGCAAGTACACTTAAATGAATTAAGACTTTATTTCCATTAAAGTTGTTAAACATAGTTTCAAATGTATGTAAATTTGAAATATATAAAAGAGAAATTAAAAGTGTCTGATAAATTAAAGTATTTTATAAATTAATATCCCGGGTTTTCTAAAAAACATGATTGCATTACGAAGTGTTATTAATAAACTCAAACCTGAGAGACCATGAAAAATCCGGAATAAATAAAGCAATGCTTTTACTCTACTATACTAAAATCAACCGCTTGCAACTCATTCGTGTAAGTAATAATGACCTTTGTTTCTTTTATAGTACCGTTGGGTGAACGAACTGCCG
>JBBRHI010000077.1:0-9617 GCA_038222995.1 Bacteroidia bacterium
ACAACACAAAAGAGCTATGAGCAAATTACCTAAAGTTACCGGATTTAAAAAATACTTACACTTAGCATCTTGCTTCGGTGCGGCTATCGTAATCGTAGGAGCATTATTTAAAATTATGCACTGGCCGGGCGCATCTATCGCACTTATCGGCGGACTTGGAACAGAAGCAGTTTTATTTTGTTTATTTGCCATCGACATTCCCCATGAAGAATACGATTGGTCATTAGCATATCCTGAATTAAGCGGTATGGGCGGCCATGAAGATGAGATTGAAGAAAGCAAAAAAGGATTACCGATCTCTAACCAATTAGACGCTATGTTGGCAGAAGCTAAAATAGGGCCTGAATTAATTGAAAGTTTAGGATCAGGTATGCGTTCATTGAGCGAAAGTGCTTCTAAAATAGGCGACATCAGCAATGCAACTGTTGCTACAAACGAATATGTTGACAGCGTTCAATCAGCTTCAAAAAATGTATCTCACTTAGCTGATACTTACAGCAAAGCGGCACAATCTATATCAAGCTTAGCCGAATCAAACGATGCAGGCCATTCAATCGGAGAATCATTGAACAGCGTTTCTAAAAACTTATCGACTTTAAATGCAACTTATGAGCTGCAAATTCAGGGATCACGTACTCAATTAGAAGCAACTGACAAATTTTACGGCGGCTTAAATGAGTTAATGAAAAACTTACATGATTCAGTGGATGACACTAAGAAATACAGACAAGAAATGTCTACTTTATCAACTAATTTAACTGCTCTTAACACTATCTACGGTAACATGTTAGGCGCAATGAATTTCAATAAATAATAAGTATTTAACATACTATACTAAACGAAAACAACCCCGTTGTTTTCGTTTAGTTAAAAAACTAACTATTAACTAAAAAAATATTATAGCACTATGGGCGGCGGTAAAGAAACACCTAGACAGAAGATGATTGGTATGATGTATCTCGTACTAACAGCTCTTTTGGCGATGAACGTATCGAAACAGATTTTACAGGGTTATCTTTCTGTAAATGAAAGTCTTGAAAAAACAAGAGATAATCTTCAAGCAAATAATAAATTGGTAACCGAGGCTTTCCGTTCTACTATTGAAGGAAACCCGGGCGCAAAACCATATTATGCAAGAGCTATTGAAGCGCAAAAAGAATTAACTGAAGTATATAATTACATCGGAGAATTAAGGGCGGAAGTAGTGGCGCACACTGAGCCTACAGCTTTAGAAAATACAAAAATTGCTGATACGTTAAATTTAAGACGTATGGAAAAAATGGATGATTATGACGGGCCTACGCACGTTTTAATCGGATCTGAACCAAAAACTCCTATCACAGGCCCTCATACAGCTTCTGAATTAAAAGGTAAGTTATTAGGTGTGCATGACAAATTAGTTGCCATGTTGGATAAAATGCAAAAAACAGATGGAGAGCATTTATTACAGCAGGATTATGAAGGTTTAAAAAAGAAGTTAGAGTCTATTAAACCGGTTGACAGTAAACGCGTAGAAGACGGCGTTGAATTTAACTGGGAAATGGATAACTTTTATCACTTACCATTAGCGGCTGTTTATACAACTTTAAATAAATTTCAATCGGATTTAAAAAATGTTGAAGCTGAAATGTTGCAAGTGCTTTCTGGTGCGAGCGGTAAATTAGCGATTAAGTTTGATCATATCGTTGCGCGTGTAGTAGCTCCTTCTTCTTATATTTTGGCGGGTTCTCCATACGAAGCAGACATTTTTTTAGCAGCCTCATCTTCTAAATTAGGTCAAGGAGATATGGAAATTATCTTAGGTGTGGATTCTGCGGCAGCTGCAACAGGCAGTAAAGGAACAGGTCTGGTGCCTTTAGTAAACGGTGAAGGTAAAATGTCGCAAGGAACGGGCGGACAAGGTGAGCAAACTTACAAAGGGGTGATTAAATATAAAAATCCTGACGGAACATTTAAGTATTACCCTTTTGACGGTAGTTATATGGTTGCTGCTCCTTCAGTAGCGGTTTCTGCAGATCAAATGAAAGTATTTTATGCAGGCGTAGTTAACCCGGTTAGTATTTCAGCAGCGGGAGTTTCTCCTACTGATTTAGTTGTAAGCGCAAGCGGCGGCGGTTGTAAATACATTTCAAAAGGCGGTGGTAAATTTGAATTTACTTTTGCGGGAACAGGAACGTGTAATATTTCAGTTGCTGCTAAAACAAAAGATGGAACTAAGCCTCAAGGCCCTCCAATTGCATTTAAAGTAAAACCTTTACCGAAACCTGAATTAAGAGTGGGCGGTAAATTTGCTCCGCAAGAACTGAAAAAAGGTGAAATCTCTTTAATTAGCGGGTTAGGTGCTGGTGCAAACGGTTTTGAATTCCAAGCTAATTTCATTGTTCAATCCTGGGAAGTAACCGGAAAAGCAAAAGGAAAACTGGGCCAGTTTGCCGGAAACGGAAATAACTTATCCTCCGAAGCTCAAAATCTTTTACGAACGGCCGATATTAACACAAAAGTTTACATTGATGCCAAAGTTAAAGGTCCGGATGGAAAAATAAACTCTGTAACCTGCGGTATTAAAGTTACTAAATAAGCTTATAAATTAAATTTTGTTACAATAAAAACTGAAATCATGGTAAATATTAAAAATATTTTATTTTTATCCCTTTTACTTTTTTCTTTTATCACCTCTAAAGCTCAACCGGGTGTTTTTCAGCCGGGCGATTACAGAGACGGAATCTATGATAAGGAAAATTCTGTAAACAGGCGCTTTATCCCTTATACCCATTTAAGAGAAGGGGATGTTACCTGGGAAAAACGCGTATGGAGAAAATTAGATATGCGTGAAAAACAAAATCAGCAATTATATTACCCGAAAGATCAGGTTGTAAGCAGAATTTCGTTAATGCAGTTAATTACTAAATACGTTTTATCAGGTCAGATCATGGCATTTAAAGATGAAGAGTTTTTGGAGCCATTGGAATTATCTAATATCAGGAGTATGATTGTTTTGCAGGAAGATTCGGCCGATGTGGAGGAATTTGATGCTAACGGTAACTCATATATGGTTAAAAAGCCCGGTATTGTTGATTCTACATGGATCTTTGAAAACTTTACGTCATTAGAATTAAAAGAAGATTGGTTTTTTGACAAACAAAAATCGGTGTTGGAAGTAAGAATTCTTTCCATGGGCTTTAATGTACTGAAGCCTAAAAAAGAAGATTTAGGGGAATATCCTATTTTTTACACATATTTTCCTGCTTGTCGCCCGTTTTTTGCTAAGCATGAAGTTTATAACTGGAAAAATGATGCTGAACGCAGAACCTTTGAAGATATTTTCTGGAAGAGACAATTCTCTTCAAGGGCTATCAAAGAAACAAACGTATATGACAGATCTATTGAAAACTATTCGAAAGGGATTGATGCCTTACTTGAATCTGATCGCATTAAAAATGATATTTTTAGATGGGAACATGATTTATGGCACTTCTAAATTTATAGAAACCATCATAAAAAAGCCTCTCAATTATATAATTGAGAGGCTTTTTTATGATATGAATTTGTATTAGTCTTTAAATAAAGGATATTTTTCCATCATTGTATTTACTTTAGCTTTTATTTTAGCTAATTCTTTTGCATTGTCTTTATTACTTAAAGCAGCATCTATAAATCCCACTACTTTCAGGCAATCTTTCTCTTTTAATCCTCGGCTGGTGATAGCAGGTGTTCCAATTCGGATGCCTGATGTAACAAACGGTGATTTATCATCAAAAGGAACCATGTTTTTATTTACGGTAATATCCGCTTCTCCCAAAGCTTTTTCCGCTTCTTTACCGGTTAAATTTTTGCTTCTTAAATCAATTAACATACAGTGGTTATCAGTACCTCCGGAAATAATTTTATACCCTTTTTCGATTAACGCTTTGGCCATTGTCTGGGCATTTTTAATAACCTGTACACAGTAAAGCATATATTCATCAGTTAAGCATTCGCCATAGGCAATTGCCTTAGCTGCAATAACATGCTCCAAAGGCCCGCCCTGTGTTCCAGGAAAAACGCCCATATCTAAACAGGCGCTCATCATTTTAAGCTCTCCTTTAGGTGTTTTTTCTCCCATCGGGTTTTCAAAATCTTTTCCCATCATAATCATCCCGCCTCTTGGCCCGCGTAATGTTTTATGCGTAGTGGTAGTAACGATATGGCAATGCGGTAATGGATCATTTAAAATTCCTTTAGCAATTAATCCTGAAGGGTGTGAAATATCTGCCAACAGCAAAGCCCCTACAGAATCTGCAATTTTCCTTAAACGCTCATAATCCCAATCGCGAGAGTACGCTGAGGCGCCGCAGATGATCATTTTAGGTTTTTCTTTTGTTGCGGTTGCTTCTAAAGTATCGTAATTTACAAGTCCTGTCTTTTCTTCAACGCCGTAAAATGTAGCACGGTATAATTTCCCGGAAAAATTTACAGGTGAACCGTGTGTTAAATGTCCTCCGTGCGAAAGATCAAATCCTAAAATAGTATCTCCCGGTTTTAAACAAGCTAACATAACTGCTGCATTTGCTTGTGCCCCTGAATGTGGCTGTACGTTAACCCAGGCGGCGCCAAATAATTCCTTAGCTCTGTCAATGGCTAATTGCTCTACTTTATCTACGACTTCGCAACCGCCATAGTAACGTTTACCAGGCAAACCTTCGGCATATTTATTGGTTAATACGCTTCCCATAGCTTTCATTACTTGGTCGCTCACATAGTTTTCGCTCGCAATAAGCTCTACTCCAAGGGTTTGGCGGTTTTTCTCTTCCGTAATCAGTTTAAAAATCGCAGTATCTTTTTTCATCTTTATAAGTTGGTTTATGTAGTTAATTTTTTTGTACTTTTTGATAGAGTGCGGCTGATGCAATAATGAAAAACGCTACTAAGGGTGATTGTGCAATACCGAGCAGCCAACGGCTAAATGTATATTCATCGCCATCGAGTTGTTTATTTACAGTATAGTTATAAATCATTGTAAGGCTTGCTAAAATTAGCAATAATGCATAGATATAAATAATGTAAAGCGTAAATTTTTTATTGCCTGTTATTTGCTTAACGGCCAAAAAAGAGACAAAAAAATAGGCGAGGTAAAATAAGATTGTTAATGTAAATTTACTGTAGTAGAGCGTAGTATAACTCAAAGATTGTATAAAATACAGTGAATCGGGCAAGGGCAGGTTAGAATGGCCGTAGTATAACTTGTAAAGCCGGTTATTTATGTTTACAAATAAGAATTCCCTGCTAAATCCTAAAAATGCAAATATTAAAATAAAATGGGTGTATTTAAATGCCGGCTTCACAGTTTGTAATAAAAGAAAATTTATTGACCCAAATCATCCACAGAGCAAATACAATACTGTATGCAATAAAGGTAAATGTATAAGTATGGTTAAAATTAAGGTATTGCGGATAGTAAAAAGCAATTAAAGCTAAACTGATAATTCTTATAATATTTATAAAATATACAATAAGAAGTCCTAGAGGCAAATACCACAATTTCGCCTTTATATTACTGGGATAAGCGAGTATGAAAATCCCGAATAAAGACATTAATGTAATTCCGTTGCAAGGGCCGCCAATCCATACACCGTTTGAACCGTCTAAACCAAAAACCTGAAAATCGTTTACTTCTCGGCTGGCAAAGGTTTTAAATCCTATAGTTTCTAAAATAAACGTGCAAAGAATAATTATTTTTCGGATAAATACTTGATCGAAATCAGTATAACGTTTTAATATAAATTCATAAATAAAATAGCTTACCGCATAAAGGATGGAAGCTTTGATAATAAAATACTGAAATATATTGGATTTAATTTTATTAAACATGTACAAAAAACCCCGCTGATGCGGGGGTTTAGATTTATAAGCTTGATTTTTTATGTTTTCTTTTATTGTAAAGGGTTTTGCCTCCGTATATTGCTCCTGCTGCAATAAGTAACGATATTCCACCATCAATGGGAACACAGGGAGGCGGCCAGCAACCCGGCCCACCTGATGGCGGTGGTGGCGGTGCAGCTATGCATAATGAACTTAAACATATAATAAAAATTATAGATAAAATAAATTTTGTATTCATTACTTAAAATTAGATTGTAAATATAAATAAAATAAATTGGAACAGCAATTGTAGTGTAAAAATCATGCCAAATAATTATATTTGCAGCTTATAAGAAATTCGTGGAGCAAAAAAAAAGCACGTCTGCCGTTAATGTTAATGATATTAAAGTAATTTGGAGAATTATTTCCAAAAACTGGTATGTTCCATTGCTTATAGTTCCCGTTTTTTATGTAATAGGATATTTTTATGTATATAAGTTAACAAGTGTTTATCAAGCATCTGTAGAGTTATTAAAAACCAACGATACCTATTATAAAAATAATGTAATTACGGAAAATAGTTTTGGGAGCACACAATCTTTTATTGATAATTCAAACGAGATTCGAATTGTTAAATCATTTGATTTAATGAAGGAAACTGTATTTAAACTTAAAGATAAGTTAGAAGTTTCTTATTTTTTGGTTGGTCGCGTAAGAACCACAGAGCAGTTTAGCGGTGTTCCTTTTAATATAAAAGTAAACTCAATAAGCCCGGGTTTAAATGAGAGTATTTTAAATTTTAAAATTATTAATTATGATCAATATGAAATTAAGTATTTAAAAAACGAAATAGAGGAAATTAAAATCGGAAAGTTCAATAGTGAATTTGTGGATATTGATTTCAATATCTTAGTAACGAGAAGCGGCACTTTTAACAGGAATACGATTGACGAATTAAAAAAACTTGAATATCAGATTATCGTACATAATATGAATAACCTCGTATATTCATATCAGCAAGCTTTAAACGTATTAAATCCTGACTATACAAATGTATTGGTATTAACTGTAGATGATATTATAACCGAAAGGGCTGTATTGTTGCTGGATACTTTATCGAAGGTGTATATTAATAAATCTTTAAATTCCAGATTTGAAATTAATGAACGTACAATAAATTATATTGATAAACAATTAGAAGAGGTAAGCACCTCGTTAAGAGATATTGAAGATACCATGCAAAATTATAAGCAGAAGAAAGCAATTTTGGATTTGGAATGGGAAAAAAGTGATTTTTTAAAAAAATTATCGGATTTTGATGCACAAACATCAAAACTTAAATTAAAAATTAACTCTATTAATGATTTAGAAAAATATATTATTGAAGATAAAGACCCGCAATTTTTGCCTCCAAGTGTTTTTATCGTGGATAATGATCCATTTTTAATTTCATCTGTTTCTGAATTGTATAACTCCCAAATTAAACTTAATCAATCATTCGGCTCTTCAAAAGAAACTAATCCAAATATAATTGATATAAAGCAAAATATTAAAAGACTCAAACAAAACATACTTATTTATTTAAACAATACACGCAATGCAACGTATAAAGTTATAGAAAACGTGAATGGTGAGGTTGGTAAATACATTTCTGAGATAAAAAATATACCGCAAAAGCAGCAGGATATATTAAATATTCAAAGAAAAGTTATTGTGAATGAGGGGTTGTATAATTTTTTATTGGAAAGAAGAGCTAATACGAAAATCTCAAAAGCCTCTATTGTGTCGGAAATTAAAATTATTGACAGCCCTAGGAGCTTGGGAGTTATCAGCCCTGATAAGCCAAAGATAATTTCTTCATATATTACTGCCGGTTTAATACTATCCATTATTATAGTTTTGATAAGAGCTTTATTTTTCACTACCATACAAAGTGTAGAGGAATTAAAAGAAAAAACGTTTTTACCGGTTATAGGAGATTTACCATTTCAGAAAGATGTTGCAGATACAGGATTTGTAGTTGAAGATAAACCTACAAGTTTTATATCTGAAGGTTTTAGAACTTTAAGGACAAATCTGCAATACGTGTTTTTAAATTCTAATAAAAAAGTTATTCTATTTACCTCAAACGCACCCGGAGAAGGTAAAACATTTACAACGATTAACATAGGCGCTATTTTAGCTAAAGGGGGCAAAAAGGTTATCATGCTTGAATTAGACTTACATAAACCGCGTATTCAAAAAGCGCTGGAGATGAACGCTGATGAAGGGATAAGCACTTATATTATGGGTAACAGTAAAATGGAGGATATTGTAAAGCCGACTATTATAAAAAATTTATATACGATTTTATCAGGACCTATCCCGCCAAATCCGTCAGAGTTAGTTTTATCTGAACGATTAAAAGATATAATTAATTTTGCCAAAGAGAATTACGATTACGTTTTAGTGGATACACCTCCCGCAGGGATGTTATCTGATGCATCCTATTTGATGCAGTATTCAGATATAAATATTTTTGTATTGAATACAAAATACGCTAACAAAACTGTATTAAACCTTTTTCACAAGCTTGTTAAAGATAACTCAATTAAAGATGTATATTTAGTTTTAAACGGAATAAAACGTCGTAAGAACAAATACTATTATTCAAAATACGGCTACGGTTATGGTTACGGTTATGGCTATGGTTACGGGTATGGCGGCTACGGCACCAAATCCTAGATATTTAATTAAAGTATATTTATTTCTCATCAATGTGATTGAGGTTGCGAAGCTGTGAAGATATGGTAAACTGGTATGTTATATACGTTAATGTTCGGCATGAGAAAAAAGTAGTTCAAAAACTTTTAGCGGATAGTATTGAAGCATATAGCCCTGTTTCAAAAAAACTCAGACAATGGAGTGATCGCAAGAAATGGATAGAACTCCCAATGATTACAGGGTATGTATTTGTAAAAATTAATATTTTAGAAAAAGACAAAGTTCTATTTAATCATGCTGTTTTAGGATTTATAAAATTCAACGGTAAAGAAGCAGTTGTAAAAGATAATGAAATTGAGATTTTAAAATCTATAGAATTAACAGGGTATGATGTTACTCAGGAAAGCAATTTAATTAGCCTTAAAGATAAAGTGAAAATTAATCAAGGCCATTTAAAAGGGTTAACCGGGATAGTTGTTCAAATTCAAAATGAAGACTATGTGCAAATTGAACTTGAAAGTTTAAGACAATCCATTAAGGTAAAAGTACCAAAAAGTATTCTGAAAATTGAAACTAAAACTGTCTTTTATAATTAATTTATCTTCTGAATATTATACCGATTTATTATGATTGTTATTGTTGATTATGGTATAGGAAATTTAGGTTCCGTATTAAATATGTTTAAAAAAGCAGGAATAAAGGATGTAATTATTTCAAGTGACCTTAAAGATGTAGCTGATGCAGAAAAATTGTTATTGCCCGGTGTAGGATCATTTGATGCAGGGATGACTAGCCTTGAAAAATCTGGGCTAATACCACTTTTAAATGAAAAAGTATTGAATGAAAAAGTTCCTATTTTAGGAATTTGCCTGGGAATGCAACTTATGACTAAACGAAGTGAAGAAGGAATAAAACCGGGTTTAGGATGGATTGATGCAGAGACTTTAAAGTTTAATTTAGATCCTCTGTTAAAATTAAAAGTCCCGCACATGGGATGGAACTATATTAATATTAAAAGGGAAAACAAATTAATTGATATGCAGAGTAGAAACAGGTTTTATTTTGTGCATTCTTAC
>JBBRHI010000078.1:0-9603 GCA_038222995.1 Bacteroidia bacterium
AATTATAGCTCGATAAATTAACCACATGCACGGTATCTCCGTTTGCACGCGCCAAATCGGTTTCTGTAGTTTGTGTCCCGGAACGGGCAGCCTCAAAGGTATATTTTTTTTGCTCATTCAGGATATCTACATATTCCGAAAACAATTCTATTTCTTCCAAGTCTGCCGACATGTTCATCATAAACATATCATAGGTATATTCGTCGTAATGTTTGCGTACGTGGTCTACCAGACTTTTATCTAAGTTTGACATATTAAGTCGTTTTAAGTTTCTTTTTTTGAGCGCGGGTATAAATTTCCATTAAGTTGTCAAAAAAGCTGGTGCCTTTATCAACTGTAACGATCTGGCCGCTTATCGTATCGCAATATCCCGAGCACAATCCTACTATTGCTTCAGAAAGCTCTTCGGGCTGTATCCAGTAATTATCCGGTACAAATTGTTTTGCAAATTCTTCCAGGTCTTTCCCGAAAGTTGCTTCCAGCGATTTGGTTTTAATAGCGCGTGAACGCACAGCGTTAATACACACATCGTATTTACGTAAACGGTAATTTAAATATTTTACCAATACTTCCATTACTGTTTTTGATGCTGCCACATAATCGTAACCGATAGAATAATCGGTAGGCCCGGTTGATGAAACGCCGATAATATATTTAGGGTACTTGTTAAATGCGGCAAAAATTTCTTTGGTATACCCAACCATGGGCCAGGTAGAGTAGGAGATACTTTGTTTTAATCCTTTTAAGGTGTAATCTTCAAAAGCATTGATCACCATTGCCGAAGACACGTTACTGATAAAAACATCAATTTGTTTAACACCTTGTTTTTTTACTTCTTCCAGTAAGGCTTTTGTATCTTCATTTTTTGAAACATCGGCCGAAAGTAAAATAGGTTTTGGCGCTTTTACATTTTCAAAAGCTTTGTAAATAGATTCATCATCATGATCGCCCCAACGGTACGTTAAAATGCAAAGCGCACCTCTTTTACCGAAAGACAAACCTGTTTCTAATCCAATACCCCTGGTTCCGCCGGTAATTAATACAACTTTGCCGGAGAAATTTAAAAAAGTATTATCCATAAAATGTAAGTGTTTAAAATTAATTTCATCATGAAAGTAATCATCACTCGGCATATATATGCAAGTGATGATTACCGCATGAATTTATTTTGCAACTGCAAACGCCTCAAATTTGTCTATCAGGCCGGAAATGTTTTGGATGTCAGATAATTCTGTACGAGGTATTTTTACTTTAAGCTCGCGCATAGCACCTGATACGATCTCAACAATATCCAAGCTATTAGCGCCGTAATCAGTGAATTTTTTCACAGGATCAATTCCTGCAGCAACGCCGGGAACAGATTTCATTAAGTGTTTTTCAATAACTTTTAAAATTTCTTCTCTTTCCATATTTTCAAGGTTAAATTTTGGTTAATTTATTTAAGGAGGCAAATTTACTAAAAAAATATGTATGAGAAGCTTTAGGATAGCCAAAATTAAAAATTAGTAAGTTAATTATTAACAGTTTAAAACAGTGTCGGTTTGTAACTTAAATAGGTTTAAATATTTTACTACTTTTACCGCGGTTTAATCACCTATTTCTTATCGATTAGTCATAATAATGAATTTTTTTAAAACGAATACATTGGTAACCCTACAGATCGGTGAATCGGGCATTGGCATCATGAAAATGACTGATGCCAAAGGCAAAAACGGTTTAAACCCGGAGTTTATAGAAGAGTTGATTCATTGTTTAAACGAGGCCAAGACCAATGAAAGCCTTAAAGTGTTAATTATGTGCGGCCTGCCGGATGTATTTTGTTCGGGTGCCGATTTAAATACACTGATAAGGCTGTGTAAAAAAGAAATTAAGCCGGTAGATATCGTTTTATCTAAAATGATCCTTGACATTCCTGTTCCCGTTATTTCTGCTATGGAAGGCCATGCCATTGGCGGGGGCTTGGCGCTTGGCCTTTGTGCAGATATAGCCATATTAGCGGAAGAAAGCCGTTACGGCTGCTCGTTTATGAACATGGGCTTTACGCCCGGCATGGGCATTACAAAATTAATGGAGCATTACATGTCGCCTGCCGTTGCGCAGGAAATGCAGTATACAGGAAACAACTATTCAGGCAAAAGCTTAATAGGAAAAACAAATTTTAATTATATTCTGCCTAAGGCAGAAGTGCTTGAAAAAGCGGAAATATTAGCGGAGGCCATGGCAGAAAAGCCCCGTAAAGCATTATCCGTACTAAAACGATACCAAAGCATGCAACGCCGGAAAACATTTGAGGAAACGTACAGCATTGAAACGATGATGCATGAGCTTACATTTAATGAAGAAGAAATACTAATGATTATCAAGGAAAATTATGTCAAATATGAATAACAAAAGAGTGGTTTTAATAACCGGAGGTACTAAAGGAATAGGTAAGGAGATTGCTTTTAAATTTGCCGAGCATGGCGATCAGTGTGTGATTACTTACGGTTGGGGGAGCATTGAGGAGGAAGACCTTATAAATGAGTTTAAAGCAAAAGGGTTAACTCCTCCGGTTTTAAAACAGGCCGACGTAATTAATAACGATGATACGCTCGAATTATTAACGGAGATCAAAGAACGTTTCGGTCGTTTAGATGTTTTCATTTCGAACGTGTCGTTTGCTAACCTTGTAAAAAGTATTGATGATTATAGCGAAGCCGCTTTGCTTAAAAGCATTGAATACAGCTGCTGGCCTATGATTGAGTATACACGCCAAATGAAAACAGTGTTTGGTGTATATCCTAAATATGTAATAGGCTTATCATCACACGGGCCTGACCGTTTTCATAAAAATTATGATTTTGCAGCAGCTACCAAAGCGTTAAATGAAGTGTTGGTTAAATATTTGAATTATCATTTTTATGATGAAAATGTGATTTTTAATATCTTAAGAACACGCCCGGTTATTACCGATTCTTTATTATCAACACTTGGTAACGAGTGGACGGAGTTTATTGCAAAATACGATATCCCGGGAACTCACATTGAACTGGAAGAGTTTGCTCGCGTGGCTTATATGATGTGTTCAGGATTGATGGATGCCATAAGAGGCCAAACCATTATTGCTGACAGAGGCTATGACTTTGCTGAAGGCTTGCAAAGGATGTATGTTGATAAGGAAGAGTTAGGCTTGTAGTACAACTATTTAACTCATATTGTAAAAGGCGCTTTATGCGCCTTTTTATTTGGGCTTATTTAAAATTAAGGATAGTGTAGTAATAATTAATTTAGCTCATTATTAAAAGGCCAACAATAAAATTTTGGGCGTGCCCCGCAAAGAGGCAGCGGGTCGTGCTTTACGCTGCAATCTCCGCAGAAAACTGCGGAGGATTTACGCTGCAATCACTCACGCAACAATCAATGATTGAAAATTTAAGCAGTGTTTTAAATTAAAACTGCGTGAAGGATTGAAGTGGAAATCTCCCGCATTTTTCATGCGGGAATTGGAACAAAAAGCCTGACCCGCCGGCCGGCGGGGCACGCCCAAAAATTAATTTTAGTAAATACTAATTGTCCTTCGTCAGCCTGTCAAGCTATGGCTCGATGTTTCAGGGTCTCAAGAGATGCTGAAACAAGTTCAGCACGACCTGAAAACTTTGACTTCTCTTATAAGTCTTAATTTCAAAGTATCCTTATTCCATAAAATCTAAAATATCCCTGAGTCGCTCTCTTATGTCGGGTTCGTTTAATTTTGCATTTAATAGGTTCATTCCCATTAGCGCCAATTCATCTTTATTGATGGTAGAGGTGTATAAAAGCTTTTTAATATCGCCCACCGGTTCTTTTTTGCAGGATTTCATACTTGCCATTGCTTTTAATATAGAGGCATCGAACTCTTCTTCTTTTATTACTTCATCTGCAATGTCCCATTCATGAGCTTTTGCAGCCGAATATTTTTGCCCGGTTAACACCATTTTTTTAATGCGCAGCGGGCTTATCCTGTTTAATAAAGAGGGAAGGATCATGCCCGGAATTAAGCCTAACAAACCTTCCGGTAAAGAAAAAAGTGCAGACTCTGTGGAAATAACATGGTCGCAGGCACAAACAATGCCCATGCCGCCACCCGATACAAGGCCTGTTATCGCAGCAATGGAAATGCATTTACCCGTTTGAAGCTTTTTTAAAAATTCTCCATACTCTGCCATTTCTTTCATGTAATCGCCGCGCTCGTTGGCGGCCACCCATTTTAAATCGAGGCCGTTGCAAAAAATATCTGCGTTGCCCTTTAAAATTAAAAAGCGTGCTTCGCTATTTTCGGCATCCGTTATTTGTTTTGACAGATCGGCAATGGATTCCGGGTTTAATAAAGAGGGAATAAGGATTTCCTTGTATAACGTTTGGCTCATGGTGTTGTAAAAATAAGAAAATTCGATGTAAGAGAATAACAGAATTTGAAATAGCCGTGTTGGCCGAAATATAAACACGAATGGTGTTAACCGGCTATACCGTATGGCTATTAAAAAAAAATAATAACAACAGATGAAACAGTAGAAGGGATCAGTTATGTTACACTCATCCTGTTTTATTGATATGGTAATTTATTTTTTGGGCGCCCGGGCAGGCCGTCGCTACTCGCTATTTGTTTGGCCCGCGAAACAAACAAAGGAGCTCAAACAGGCCGCTCTGTTGGCGCTCGCTATTTCAATAAATAAAATAAATTCAAAATTTAAAGTTTAATCTGCGTGAAGGATAGAGCGTAAATCTCCCGCATTTTTCATGCGGGAATTGAAGTGATAGCCTGACCGCTTTTCGCGGACACGCCCAAATAAACTAACCGGAAATTATTTCAAAAACACGAAACGTGTAATTCTTTTTATATGGGTTAGCTAAAATCGTATGTACGGTAAAAGCCTTTTGATCCGGTATAAATTAAAAGTCCTTTACCTTTATAAGCCGCATCATATAAGCCCGGAACCATAGTATAATCAGGTGTAAAATCGCCTTCTTTAATACGCTGTTCCCTGAATGTTTCCATAGCCTCATAATCCTTTACCGTAATTTTATAACGGTTGTCGATCAGCTCTTTAAGGCCCGCACGTTTAGCAACTTCTTTGGATGTATCTGTATATTTTACACAGTAAAATTCGGCACATGATCCTGAGCCGTATGAGAATACACCTAAGGTATCGCCCGCTACAAGGTCGTCCGCTTTATCAATTGTGGCAAGTAAGGCTATAAAAATACTTCCGCCATAAGTGCCTCCAATATCTTTTGAGTAAGCTATAGAAGGCAATACTTTCTTTTTAAAGCTTTCCATTATTTCTTCTCCACTTGCCTCAGTAGCCATGCCCATTAACAATTTATGGGCCCTGTAGCTGATGCCGCTAAAAGGTACATGGTAAATATTGTATTTAAAATAGGTATTAAAATCAACGCTTCCCACATTTAATTCAAAGTCTTCGTAAGTGGCCGCTAAGGCTTCCATGTAGGAGAACAAGCTGTGCTCGCTGTTACCCGTTTCCAACCAGGGTAAAGGACGAATCACATCCGCTACTTCATGCGCGTACACGCCGAATTTCTCTACATCCAGTTCTAAAAAATCAGGTTTATCGGAAACCAACATCGCCACCGAACCGCCGCCGCACACATATTCCCAAGGTTTATGTATGGAGTTTAAACTTTCGTCGGTTGTAATTACCAATGCTTTTTGCCCTTTACGTACCATGCCGGATGACAGCCATGACACCGCCATTTTAAGAGCAGCTGTTCCTGAATAACAAGCAATTTTTACTTCGAAATGACGAACAGCGCTTGGTAAATTTGAGTAATGCAATACCCATGAGCTCAACGATTTTTCATGATCCAAACCCGTTTCGCTGGCTACTATTAATAAACCTATCGAATCAATATCTTCCTTCGTCAACATTGGTTTTGCCGCATTAACAGCCATAGTAACGGTATCTTCCCACGGTGGGTTAACACCGCGTTTCTCCACCATTAATTCTTTTTTCATGTGAGCCACATCGTAGCCGCGTTCCTTTGCCAACACTTCCAAATCTAACTGAAGCGCTGTTGGATACACATTGATTTTTTCTATACCGTATTTTTTCATTTCCATTATTTATTACATCAATAACTACTGAGTTATGATCGATGTACTTACAACAGCTAAAGCGGGCTATTGTTTCTTATGCATCTTTCTTATTATTTAATCTGCCCAGTCTAAACCGCCGTTCACATCAATGGTTTGGCCGTTAACATAACTTGCGGCATCCGACCCTATAAATAAAATAACTTCGGCTACTTCCTCCAGCAAACCTAGTCTTTTTGCCGGACAATGTTGTATCCAGAAGCCTCTTAACTGATCGCTTAAATTTTCTTTTACCATATCTGTTTCAAACATGCCGGGAGCTATCACGTTGCTTGTAATCCCTTTTTGTCCGTATTCTTTAGCAATGGTGCGTGATAAACCTATTAAGCCTGCTTTGCTGGCTGCATAGTTTGCCTGTCCCGATAAGCCGTCTTTTGCAATAGAAGAAATATTAACGAATCGTCCTTTACGGTTAGCTAAAAACACCGGTAAAAAGGCGCGTATCACATAAAATGTACCGCTTAGGTTTGTGCCTATTACATCGTCCCACTCTTCATCCGTCATGCTAAATGCCAGGTTGTTCCTGTTAATGCCGGCATTATTAATAACGGTATCTATCGATTCAAAATCATCCAACACGGCATCTGCTACATCTATAACCTGCTGTGCGTTTTTAATATTTAATTGATATCCTTTGCACAGTTGGTTTGGCGCAATTTTTTTAGCTTCTGCCAGTATCGCTTCTACATCTGTAGCCGGGTTATTGTAAGTAAACGCCACGTCGTGGCCCCTTTCCAAAGCCATCATCATGGTTTTATAACCAATACCCCTGGAGCCTCCCGTAATAAAAATCTTCATATTATTTTCCTGTGTATTTTTTAATTAAACTAATGCAATTTAAGCCTCCGAACCCGAATGAGTTTTTCAGTAAAATATTGATGTCGTGCTTTGTTCTTTTGTTTCTGCAAATATCTACATCTACTTCCGGATCTAAATTTTCAATATTAATAGACGGATGTAATTCGCCTTTATTCATTTGCAGAACCGCGGCAACTGTTTCTACAGTAGCAGCCGACCAGCAGGTGTGGCCTAACATAGATTTTGGCGCATTGATCTTTAATTTATAAGCATGGTCGCCAAATACATCTTTTATAGAACGCAGCTCCGTTAAATCACCTAAAGGCGTTGAGGTAGCGTGTGCACTGATATAATCCACCTCTTCCGGTTTTACATTACAGTTTTTTAATAAACGGTTCATTAAACGTGCTTGCCCAATTCTGGAAGGCTGAGGTAAATGATTTCCGTCTGATGAAGATTCAACACCTAATATTTCTGCATAAATTTTAGCACCGCGGGCAATTGCGTGATCTAATTCTTCTAATATAAGTACCGCTGCGCCGTGAGACGGAACAAAGCCTTCGCGTTTTGTATCGTAAGGGCGGCTTGCTTTTTCGGGTGTATCATTAAATGATTTATAAGAGATAGCTCCTAAAATGGCCATTCCCTGCATATCTAAAGGCGAATAATCTAAAACCGGCGCAACAACAGCTGCTACGTTTACGTCATGCATTTGAATTTCGTCAACTGCACAGCGCATGGCCACATTGCCGCTTGCGCAAGCTGCACCAACCGTGTAAGCCGGGCCGTGTAATTGTAAAATATCGGTTACGGCACCTACGTGGTGCGTATCTAACCCATATAACGCAAATAAACCATCCACAAATTCGGGTTCATCGTTAAATACATCATGGTTTTCGAACGTGTATTTTTGATTCAGGTTATGGCCTGCAACAATGGTGGCAATATTATTTCCGTCTTTGATCTGCTCTAAGTAACCGGCGTCTTTAAAGGCCTCTACAGCTGTTTGTAAAGACATGGCAATAGCCCAGGGTGATTTTTTTCCCAGCTTTTCCAATCGTTTAAAAACATCTTCCGGAATTTGTCCTTTATAGCTGTCTATTTTACCGTTAATATCATAGTGGCCGTGGTCGCCGCCGACTTTAGAATAGATCCTGCTTGAATCTAATGATTCCCATCTTTTAATGGCTGATTTACCTTCAAGCAAATTTTCTAAAAATGATTCTAAAGTGTCTCCAATAGGAGTATTGATAGACATTCCCGTTATTACTACGCGTTTTTTTAACATAACCTTATTATTTATTGTGTTGTTTTTTATGGATAATATACTTCTAAAATACTGTGGGAGTAAATGTCGTTATTTATAAGGACCTGTGCAGACATTAAGCCCATAAAATCATCATCTTCTATTGATTTTACTCTTACGGTAAGCGTATCGCCGGGCATAACGCCTTTATTAAAGCCGGCATTGTGTACACGTGTAAACAATCCTTTTACAGGCACATTGCTATCTTTAATTTCAAGCGTATTGTTTTTTACAAAATAAGAAAGGCATAAACCGGCTTGTCCCATAGTTTCTATTTGCATAACGCCCGGGTAAACCGGTTGGCCCGGAAAATGGCCGGCGAATAAAGGATCCGCGGGATCAACCTTGCTCGTTACCTCAATCGTTGTCTCTTTTAAATTGATGGCAGTAATTGAAGTTATTAATGCAAAGGGCGGCCTGTGCGGAATAATGTTATAGATGTCTTGTTGATTAAAATTAACTGCTGCGGTACTTTCGGCAGGCATTTGCAGTATATGTCTTTTTAAGCTTCCTATTAAAGCTTCTGTTTCCTCATAATTCACGGTACAATATTAATTTATTTATGATATATAATAGTAGTTAAAATGCTTTTTAAACAAGTGTTTACACCTTTATGTTTATTTTTTTAACGATATTGGTCAATACTTCACCCGCACCGATCTCAATAAATTGTGATTCTCCAAGGTTCATCAGGTATTCAACGCTTTGCAGCCATTTTATGGGATTGTCAATCTGGTTAACCATATTTTTGATTATACTTTCTGTAGTATCGGGATACAAAACTGCCGAATAGTTTGAAACTACAGGAACCTTGCATTTATTTAACGGCATGGTTCTGATAAATGTTTCAAAACGGTCTTTCACGGGAGTCATATATCTTGAGTGAAATGCCCCACTTACTTTTAAAGGAATATACATCAGGCCTTCCTCCTCAAAAAAATCGGCAGCCTTCTCAAGAGACTCTGTTTTTCCTGAAATAACAATTTGGGAAGATGTATTGATATTAGCAATATCTATATCGGGAAAATTTGGTTTTAACATCCCTTCAATCTCTTCAAAATCGGCACCAATAATAGCAGCCATAGCGGTTCCGCCAATTGAGAACATGAGTTCGCCTCTTTTTTGTACTATTTTTAACCCGGTTTCAAAATCAAAAGCTTCTGCGGCATTTAAAGCATTAAACTCGCCCAGGCTATGCCCTATAAAATAATCGGGTTGCTTATTGGTTTGTAAATATTTTAAATAATTAAGGTAATTAACAAGGAATAATGCGGGCTGGGTATAGTTGGTTTGATTGAGTTTATTGTCAGTGTTTTCAAGACATAATTCAACAATATCATAGCCTAAAATATGGCAGGCCGCTTCCGCT
>JBBRHI010000079.1:0-9583 GCA_038222995.1 Bacteroidia bacterium
ACTGTAAGACGATATATTTTTTACCGACCATACAGCGTTTGGTAACGGCGATGCTTCAAACCCTTCAATTAAGCTGCTTGTTATTGGAGAACCGATCACGGAAATATACGTTGTTTTTACTTTAGGATTTGACGAGCCTACCGTGTTGGAAGAAATTAACTGTACAGAATAGGTGCCCGGTGTACTATAGCTTACTGTAGGGCTTTGTGCGCTTGAGGTGGAAGGTGTTCCATTTTGGAAACTCCAGTTCCAGCCGGTAGGCGTACCTACACTGCTTTGATCCGCAAAAATAACCGGTTGGTTAATGCATACAATTTGCTTGTTGGCAGTAAAATCGGCAACGGGTGCACAGGGCGCTACCGGCGATATACCGGTAAAGCTTAAGTTTGATGTTGACCATAATGTACTACGGCCCGAAGTAGTACTGCTAATAGCATTAGTCATACGGATTACTTGGTCCTTTGTAAACATTACGGAGCAATACGAATAATCCATATAGTTCTGATAATTCTCTGAAACGCCGGGTGTACAAATTTGTGAGTTTGCTTCGGCAGGGCAGCTTATAAAACCTTGTGTAAGGGGTGTATCATTTACCTGGTCGTCGCCGCAGGCAACTCCGGGGTTGTTTGTATTGCCCCACGTATGCTGTAAATTAAACCAGTGGCCCGCTTCATGCGTTAATGCTCTTGAATGTAATGTCTGCGATGTGCCTATACTTCCCACATAATCAGAAAGGATCACAATACCGTCCATGGGATCACCTGTTCCTAAACTGCCCGGGTAATACGCATAACCTGCCGCTCCGTTTGCAATACCTTTCACAACATAAATATTAAGGTATCGGGTAGGGTCCCAGGTATAAATATAATCCTGTTGGTTTCCCGGCCATAAGGTGGTTTTACCGTCATAAAAGCGATCAATACCGCTCGTACAGTTACCGTTAGGATCTTTTTTAGCAAGGGCAAATGTAAAATGAACAGTACCTAAGGCGCTTTTCATCGAATTAATAACAACCGATGTATCGGCGTTCTGTAAATTATAATCGCGGTTAAAAATAGAGATCTGATCTTTGATCTGAGCATCCGTAATATTTTCGGGCCCGTTTAAATGCAATACATGAAATACAACGGGTATCGTATAATTGGCTACTGCAGTTCTTCCCTGTATTTGCGACAGGTTTTGTTGCGCATTGGCAATAGCCTGTGTTGCATTAAACTGCTGTCTTAATTCGGGGTGTTTTATGAAATTAGTTTCCATTGCCTCCACCGAACCGCACCAGTTTTGGCGCACGGTTGTTTGCTGTGAAATTAAAACAGAAGACATAAAAAGTGCTAAACATACACAAATACTATTTTTTTTCATGAAAGGGGTCGTTTATTTTTAATTCTCTAATATACTGATTGTGGCCGGTAAAGTGAAATTTAGGAAGTTAAAATTTTAATTAAAATCAAAAGAATCTCTTAAGTTTACGGAGCTAACAGTAAAGTTATGATCATAGATTTAAGAAGCGATACAGTAACAAAGCCCTCACAAAAAATGATGGAGGCCATGATGAATGCACCCTTAGGTGATGATGTATATGGAGAAGACCCCACAGTGAAAGCCCTGGAATTAAAAGCGGCAGCTCTTTTTAATAAAGAAGCGGCCGTGTTTTGTCCGAGCGGTACCATGACCAACCAAATTGCCATTAAGTGCCATACACAGCAAGGTGATGAAGTAATTTGTGAAAGCAATTCGCATATCTATCATTACGAAGGAGCAGGTATTGCGTTTAATTCGGGTGCACAAGCCAGGTTAATTACCGGGGATAGGGGAAGATTGAACGCGTCGCAAATTGAAGAACATATTAATGCCGATTATGATTGGATGGCAAGAACCGCATTAGTGTCTTTAGAAAATACCGTAAATAGGGCAGGAGGGAGCTATTATAACTTAAAAGACATGCAGGAGATAAAAACCCTGTGTGATCAAAAAAAATTGCCGCTTCATTTAGACGGTGCCCGTATTTTTAATGCCTTAGTTGAAAATACGTATACAGCAGGCGATGTAGGAGATCAATTTGATTCTGTTTCTATTTGTTTAAGCAAAGGATTAGGTGCACCCGTAGGCTCTTTATTATTAGGCACTAATGATTTTATTAAAAAAGCGCGACGGGTGCGAAAAGTAATGGGTGGCGGCATGCGCCAGGCAGGCATTTTAGCGGCTGCCGGTATTTACGCGCTCGATCATAATATAGAACGTTTAAAAGAGGATCATACACGGGCCAAAGAAATGGGAAACGTACTTGCAACAGTAAGCATTGTGAAAAATGTAATGCCTGTAGATACCAATGTGGTTATTTTTAATTTAAAAGAAGATTATACCGCTGCGTCATTTGATGAAAAGATGAAGCCCTTCGGGATTAAAACATCCGCCTTTGGTAAACATACAGTGCGTTTGGTAACACACCTTGATTTTACGGACGATATGCTGGATAAAGTGGTGGATGTATTGAAAAAAATCTAGAATATTTTAACCACATAGAAACATAGCTTAATATCATTTGCGTTCCATCCTTCTCTACTAATCCCTTCTATCCCTTTGGTCTCCCCTTACTAAAACTTGATCTGCAGCTTTACATTGAGTTGCCTCTTTGTTAAGTAATTAGGAATAGCGTACTGACGGCCCGTTACATCGGTGATCCAGGTGTAGGATACCGTATTATTTATTTGCAGTAAATTAAATACTTCCAAACTTAAGGCGGCCGATTTCATAAAATGAAACGGATTTGATTTCGATAAGGGCTTGTCTTCTTTAATAAGCTGGTAAGCAAAACCTATATCTACACGCCTGTAGGGAGGCATACGAAATACCTGGTGCCAGCGGATATGATCGGGAGGCCCGAAAGGCAAACCCGAACCGAACTGAATATTTAAATACATTTTGCAGGAAGGCAGTTTAGGAATATAATCCTGGAAAAATAATCCGAAGGTTACCAACTGATCTGTAGGGCGCGGAATGTAGCCCGGGTGTTTTACAATACTGTCGGTTACCTTAGTGTCAAATGTATAACCCGGGATAATAGAATCGCCTTCCGCGTTAAAATAGGTCACCTGCCGGTCGTTCGAAATGTTTTCGTAAGACCTCATGATGCCAAGCGTTGCCCAGGATTCAATTCCTTTTATAAACTCCCCGTTAAGCCTCAGGTCAATACCGGTGGTGTATCCTACCGAATTGTTTTTTGCAAAATATCGAATGCGGGTATTATCAATTTCATAAGGGATCAGGTTTTTCATGTCCTTATAATAGGTTGCTAAAATTAGTTTAAAAGGACGGTTCCACATTTTAAAATTATAGTCGCCCGATAACATGTAATGAATGGATTGTTGCGCTTTAATACTTGGGTTCAACTGCCCGTCGAAACCGCGCATTTCCCTGTAAAACGGCGGTTGGTAGTAATAGCCGTATGATGCCCTGAATAAAATATCTCTTTTCCAATGCGGCTTATACGTAACCGTTAGTCTTGGCGATACAACGGTTTGCTTGTTATAGCTCCAGTAATTGGCTCTTACACCTCCCGTAAATGAAACGTTTGAAGAATCTTTTAATTGCTTAGTGTAACCGTATTGTACATAACCCTGTGCACGCGTGGTTTGTATGTTGTTGGTTGCTTTTACAACCTCCTGTAAATTTATTTCATTGGCATTATACGGTTTAATATAGCCTGTAGAATCCACCATCTTCCACTCACTAAGCTTGTCATGAATAATCTCTTCTTGGATCCTGGCGCCCCACAAAAACTCGCTGTTCTTATTAAAACGGTGCGTGCCTTTGTGTTCCACGTTCATAACGGTTGCTTCAATAGCATTTCTTCCGTTGTTTAAAAATGTACCGATTCCCCTGTTGTAGGCCACCTGCCCGAAATTGCTTTTACTGAAATCCGCTTCCAGCTGATCAATGTAATACTGTCCTTGTACGGTAAAATCTTCTGATTCTTTTGTATTGTAAGCCGATGTGATCAACTTTAATTTGGTTCGGCGGTTTGGCTTATAGGTTGTAGAAAGGCCGCCCATCATAGTATTATACTGTGTTATTTCTCTTCCGTCGAAATACACGGTAAACTTTAATGCATTTTGTATTGTGCCAAAAGTCGTTTCGCGATTGGAAGGAATAACGAGGTATTGGTTATTAGAAATGTTGCCTAAAAACTCAATACTCCATTTTTCGCTTAAGGTAAACGTTAAAAATGTTTGTACATCATAAAAGCGCGGCCTGTATTCTCCTTTAGTATCCAGGCCCTTTAATATATAGGAGTTTGATTTGTAACGGGAGCCTACGCTCCAGGCAAATACCCTGTTTTTAGAAACGCCTTGTAAACTTAGGTTTCCGCCCAGTAAGCTGCCGCTGGCCGTACCGCCGAATTTCAAAGGTTTTTTATAGGTAATATCTAATACCGACGACATTTTATCTCCGTACTTTGCTTCAAACCCCCCGGCCGAAAAATTAATGTTGCTTACCATATCGGGGTTTGCAAAGCTTAATCCTTCCTGCTGTCCGCTTCTTGCCAAAAACGGGCGGTAAACTTCAATATCGTTTACATACACTAAATTCTCGTCAAAATTACCCCCGCGTACCGAATAGCCGCTGCTAAGCTCATTATTACTGCTTACACCGATTTGTGTTTTAATGATATCTTCTATGCTTCCGTTCGGACTCGGAATAAAAAAAATATTCTTCGGGTCAATGGTTGTCATTTCAACATGTCGGTTCTTTTCGTAAGTTACATCTACCTGGCCTATCACGTTTTTGGTTTGCAGTTTAGGGCTAAAGGTTATTTTTTCTCCGGGCTTCAACAGCATTTTTTTATTAACCTGCTTATAGCTGATGTTATAGGCAGAAAGTGTAATTTCCTTATCGGCCGGTACTTCCAGGCTAAAATTTCCGTTAATGTCAGTAGTAGTGCTTTTAGATCCGTCTTCTAATACCGCAATTTGTACAAACGGAACCGCAATGCCGTCCTCATCTTTGATAATACCCGAAACGGTAGCGGTTTGACATACCGAAATGTAAGCGCTTAATAAAAAGAATAAGGTATAGACTGTTTTTTGTAACACTTCGCAATTAACGGCATTAAGCTGCAAATATTGTAAAAATAACCGGAATTTGGCCTAATAAATTGATAATAAGCCATGTTATTGAAAAAGATGAAAGTAGAGGCTTATGATAAGGAAAGAGTAAATTGAAATAGTTTGCCTGTTATTTATAATTCTATGACTTAGCCCAAATGTTAAAGGCAAAAAAAAGGACAATTATCATGTAATTGTCCTTTTAAAATAATGTAATTGAAATTTATTTATTTACACGCACCGTCGCTCCATCGGTAACGGTTGTACCGGGTAAAGCATCCGGCATTTTACGGTCTCCTTTAAGATGTGCCTGTTTCACATACTGAATTGTTTTTAAAACATCGTCGGCTAATATAACGTTGAATGAGCCCTGTTTTGCATTATCCAATGCATATTGAATACTGTCTATCTCATTCGAAATTATTTGAACCGGAATTTTTCTTTCAGAATAAATACCTTCCAATAAAAGTTTAGTGATGTCTTCTTTGGTACGGCCTCTTAAATCTCTATCATGTTTAATAATTATTTCATCAAAAATTTGAGCGCTTAAACGTCCAACCGTTAAAATATCTTCGTCCCTTCTGTCTCCTGTAGCAGATAAGATGCCAACTTTAACCGTAGCTTTTGTTTTATCCATAAATTTTTGAAGCTGAAGAAATCCGTCAGGGTTATGAGCATAATCAATCATCACTTCAAACTTATCGAAATTAAAAATATTCATTCTTCCCGGAGTTTGTTCAGCCGACGGAATGAATGATTTCAGGGCTGCACGAATGTCTTCTGTTTTAAAACCTTGAATGACCCCTGCTAAAGCTGCCGGTAAAATATTTTTGATCATGGCTTCCGCTCTGCCGTTAAGGCTTAAGGGAATGTTCACTATCTTTTCAATACGTGTTTTCCACTCGCCTTTACAGATGGTTAAATATCCTTTTTCAATAATGGCAGCCATACCCCCGTTTTTACAATGCACTTTAACACGTTCGTTATTTTCGTTAATGCTGAATAATGCGATGTTACAACAAAGGTCTTTTTGCATATCAAATACCAAATCATCGTCCGCATTTAAAATACTGTAACCTTTATCATGAGTGCTGCGTGCTACAACGGCTTTTACTTTTGCAAGATCCTGGATGGTATGAATATCCTTTAAACCTATATGGTCTTCTGTTACATTTGTCACAATACTTATATCGCAATTATCGAAGCCTAAACCTGAGCGTAATATTCCGCCCCTGGCACATTCTAAAACGGCAAAATCAATAGTTGGATCATAAAGCACAGCGTCCGCGCTAACCGGGCCTGTGCAGTCGCCCACATTAATAGCTTTATCCTGAATGTAAATTCCTTCGGTAGTTGTATAACCCACTTTATGGCCTGCTTGTTTGGCTATATGAGCCAGTAAACGCGTGGTGGTAGTTTTACCGTTAGTACCTGTTACGGCAATAATAGGAATGCGCCCGTTTTGATTGTTCGGGAATAACATATCAATAATAGGTTCGGCTACGTTACGCGCTAATCCTTTTGAAGGGCTTAAATGCATTCTTAACCCCGGTGCTGCATTTACTTCTACAATGCCTCCAACGCTTTTTGTAAGAGGAATATTAATGTCTTTAGCAACTACATCAATACCGCAAATATCTAAATTTAATAAACGGGCTACACGCTCGGCCATAAAAACATTTTCAGGATGTACTAAATCTGTAACGTCTGTAGAACTGCCCCCGGTGCTGATGTTAGCAGTGTCTTTTAAAAATAGGATTTCTCCTAAAGGCAACACATCGGATAAAGTGATATTTTTCTTTGCTAATATAGATTCCGTAATTTCATCTACGGTAATTTGCGTCATTACATTTTCATGTCCTTCACCTCTTTTAGGATCCTTGTTGGTTTGGTCTATTAACGCTTGTACGGTTAATTTTCCATCACCCATTACCATAGCAGGCGTGCGTTTAGCAACCGCTACCAGTTTGTAATTAATCACTAAAAAGCGATAATCAAAGCCCTGTATAAATTCTTCAACAATTACTTCACGCGAAATAGTTTTAGCAATATTAAATGCTGCTACAGCTTGTTCTACAGTTGTAATGTTAGTTGTAATGCCTCTGCCGTGGTTCCCGTCAACCGGTTTTATAACAACCGGGAAAATAATGGTGTTAAGAGCTGCTCTTAATTCTTCTTCGTCAAATACTAATACACCTTTTGGAACAGATATATAAGCGTTTTGTAAGATACGTTTTGTTTCGTCTTTATCGCTCGCCGTATCAATACCTATTCCGCTGGTGTTACCGGTAATAGTAGCTCTAATGCGTTGTTGTTTGTTTCCGTAACCGAATGTTATCAATGAACCTTCGTTTAAACGTTTAAACGGAATATTTCTTTTTTTAGCTTCTGCTACCACGGAGCCTGTGCTTGGGCCAAAGCTTAATTTACGTTTAAAATAATGTAATTGGTCAATATCGTTTTGCAGGTCGTATTCCTGCCCTGCAATTAATGCTTCGGCAATTTTTACGGCTGCTTTACCGGCATAAAGTCCTGCTTTTTCATGTTCGTACGAAAACACCACATGGTACACGCCTGTTATATTGGTAGAACGTGTGCGGCCGTAACCGCATTCCATACCTGCCAATGATTGAATTTCTAAAGCAATATGTTCAATAACATGTCCCATCCAGGTTCCTATTTCTACACGGTGAAAAAAACCGCCCGGGTGGCCTTCAGAACATTCATGACTGTGCATAGAAGGAAGCAACTTTTCAAGTCTTTCGGCAAATCCCTCAATTTTATTTGTTGGATAGTTTTCCAGTTCGCCTATATCTAATTTTAAAACAATTAATTTTTTTCTGTAATTTGACCAAAAGTTAGGGCCGCGCATTACTTTCGTTTCGAGGATTTCCATGTAGTGGGTTTTTTGAATAGTAAAAGGCTATAAATATGCCATAAGCTAAATAGCTTATAATCAATATACATCCTGTAAGGTAAATGAGATCCTGTGTGGAAATTTTTCCCTCTTTTAAATGTACAATTAAAAATTTGTGGATTAAAGCGTTAAGGCCGCTTGAATAGCCGTTTTATTTATGTACCTTTTTACAATCCGGAAAAATAACAATATCGCATAAATCAGGAAGCGATTCTTCATGTCCGTTAGTATCCGCTGCCACTAATTTAGTAAGGCATATTTTAGTGGCCGTTTTTTTTTTCTTCGTTAAAAATTTAATGGTTTTTGCAGGAAACGTGTTTCCCGTAACAGGTGCTTCATAAGCAGTTTTTCCGTCTTTATAAAAAATAGAAAATGATTTAATGGCTTGTTCGTGAGGGTTACCGTATTTATCGAAAGCAATTACTTTAAATTCGCTTTCATCAAAGGCCGCTTTTGCAAATAAACTTTCTTTTTTTACTTTAATGGTTTGAACTGCTTCCGATTCTTGTGAAAAGGTAAGGTGCGAAAAAAATAAAAAGGGTATGAATACTATGTTCAGTAAAGTTTTTTTCAATCTTCCGGGTTTAGTTTGTGTTCAATCAGCTCAATGGCATCGGTTACGCTTAATCCCGGGCTCTTTATTTTCTTTAATGTTTCAAGGGCTCTTTTAAGTGTATCCTGATCAATTTCCGTTTCCATTTCCTGTATAACGGTAAAGGCTTCAAAAGATACAGTAAAATCTTCGTGGCCTATCAGGTCAATAAACACGGCATAATCCTTACTGAAATCGAGTCCTGTTTCCCAGCAGGCAGCTACTAAAAGCGCTTTTTGTTTCAGGTTTTTTGTTTTTGCTATGGCATTTAAGATAAACGATTGCGCATTATTTTCCTTCAATACTTTTAAGGCTTCGTCTTTCTCTTCCCGGGTAGAATTATTACTCACTAAAGCCGTTACGTAATCGGCGTTATGAGTATCTTTTTTACTCATGCCTTCCGACCCTATAATAATGGTAGAATATTCTTTTTCGTCAAATAATTTTTCGGGATCAATTTCAGGAATTAAATCTCCGGCTATATCATCTAAATCTTCCGGTAAATCTTTTTCGTCAATATTCATGGTCAAGTGTTTTTTAGAGATGCAAATTTACTAAGAATATAAGATAGTTAGGTACAATAATGTGTAACATGTGTTTCAATTTATATTTTATTCTTTCTTTTTGCCTGAACAAAAAAGTAATTTAATTGTATGACGGTATCGGTTATTTAGTGGCAATCAAAAGATCATTTCTTTTTTTGGGCGCCGGGCAGGCTGCGTCGGGCTTCGCTTCTCTACGGTTTTTTGCTCGCTGAAAAAGCTCACAAAAGAACCAAGCCCTTTGCATCCTTGGCGCGGGTTAATTTTTAAATAAGCTTGTTCGCCTGCACTCACTGCATTATGACTAACGTATAAGAAAAAGGAGTAGCCTCTTAATTCATTCTACATTATTATTCTGCAACATTATAGAATATAATAAAATGGGTAATATTGTCAAGACATGGTCATTCTGAACTTGTTTCAGAAT
>JBBRHI010000080.1:0-9447 GCA_038222995.1 Bacteroidia bacterium
ATTGATCCCTTTTAACAAACCCTATTTAACAGGAAAAGAAACTGCCTTCATTAAGGAAGCGGTGCTTTCGGGAAAGATTTCGGGTAATGGCGATTTTACCAAAAAATGCCAGGAGTTTCTCGAAAAAAAATACGGCTTTAAAAAAACATTTCTTACCACATCCTGTACCGATGCCCTTGAAATGTGTGCCCTACTGGCGGATATTAAACTGGGTGACGAAGTTATATTACCCTCTTATACATTTGTGAGCACCGCCTTGGCCTTTGCCAGGCAAGGAGCCAAACTTATTTTTGCGGACAGCCGGGGCGATCATCCAAACCTGGATGCGGGAAAACTGGAAGCCCTTATCACCAAAAACACCAAAGCCATAGTGCCTGTGCATTACGCGGGAATTGCCTGTGATATGGATAAGATTATGGCGCTTGCTAAAAAATATGACCTGCTGATAATTGAAGACGCGGCTCCCGCCATTGATTCGTATTACAAAGGAAAACCTTTGGGCAGTATAGGACACCTGGCAGCATTCTCATTTCACGAAACTAAAAATGTTAACGCCGGAGAAGGCGGCTTACTGGTTGTTAACGATAAGCGTTTTATAAAACGTGCGGAGGTGATATGGGAAAAAGGAACTAACCGCGCCCAATTTTACAGGGGTGAGGTGGATGCTTACAGCTGGGTAGACCTTGGCTCTTCTTTTTTACCTTCCGAAATTATAGCAGCTTATTTATGGGCTCAGCTTAATACTATTGAAAAGATCCAAAATAAACGCCTTCAGATTTGGGAAACATATTATAGCAGTTTATTGAGTTGGAGTAAATCTGTAGGAATTGTATTGCCGCAATTGCCCGGCTATGCCACTAATAACGCACATTGTTTTTATATGGTGTGTGCCAACCCTCAACAAAGAACCAAGATTATACAACATTTAAAAACAAAAGGCGTAAATGCGGTATTTCATTACTTAAGCCTGCATAAAAGTCCTTATTACGCAAAGTACTATAATGGCAACGCGCTTACAAACAGCGATGTGTATTCGGAGCAGCTGTTGCGCTTACCTTTATTTTACAAATTAAGTAACAGGGATATTGAAAGCGTCATTAAAGCCGTAGTGAGTTTTAAATAATACTGAGGCAAATTAGAAAATATGTGTGGGATTGCAGGATATGTATACTTTGATAAACAGCTAAAGGCAGATCCGTTTCTCTTAAAAAGCATGACCGATTGTATTGCTTATCGCGGGCCCGACGGCGAAGGAGCGTTTGTGAAAGATAATGTTGCCTTAGGCCATCGCCGCTTAAGCATTATTGATTTAGGAACAGGCGATCAACCTATGTTTAGCGACGACGGCAAAAAAGCTATCGTGTTTAACGGGGAGATCTATAATTACATTGAGCTGAAAGAAGAGTTAAGCCTCCTTGGCCATACCTTTAAAACCCGGTCTGATACCGAGGTTTTAATAAAAGCCTATGAAGAATGGGGCTACCAATGCCAGAACAAATTTAACGGTATGTGGGCTTTTGCCTTGTGGGACGAAACAAAGCAGGAACTGTTTTTATCGCGCGACAGGATGGGCGAAAAACCGTTACACTATTGTACCTATAACAACACCTTTAGTTTCGGGTCCGAGCTTAAATCTATTTTAAAGTTTGGTGTGCCTAAAGCAATAAGGCATGAGCTTATAGAAATTTATTTAACGCTTACCAATATCCCGGCGCCTGACACGTTTTATAAACACATTTATAAAGTAATGCCCGGGCATTATTTGGTTGTAAAAAACGGCAGTGTAACACAAGCTAAATACTGGGAGTTTCCACAGATCGATGAGAAAGATATGCTGACTGATAAAGAAGCAGTGTATCAAAAATTTGAAGAATTACTTTCCGATGCTGTGCGAATTCGTATGAGGAGCGATGTGGCCTTTGGTGCTTTTTTAAGCGGGGGTTTAGACTCGTCGGCTATTGTATCTATTATGGCAAAAAACACTTCGCTTCCCGTTAAAACATTTACGATTGGCTTTGATGACAAAAATTTTGATGAGAGCGAATTGGCTGCTGAGGTAGCAAAAGCCTTTAATACAGAGCATTATAACGGTACTGTTTTACCCGGTAATTTTAAGCAAGAGCTCGATCGCATCTCATTTCATTACGATGAACCCTTTGGCGATTCATCCGCCATACCTACGGATGTTGTTTCGAAATATGCAGCACAAAAAGTAAAGATGGTATTAACCGGCGACGGCGGTGATGAAGCGTTGAGCGGTTACAATGCTTATAAAGTTATTAAAGCCACTTCATTTATGAATAACCGATTGCCGGGTTTTGTTAAGCCGCTTATCATACTAACGGTTAAGGCCTTTGCTAAAATAGTGAATGGGGGATTACGGTACAAATTAAACAAGATCGGTAATGCCTTAAAAGTTTCCCGGTTGCCTTTTCATATAAGGCTTACAGCGCAAACCGCCTTTGCCGACCCGGAAGACATTAAAGCATTAACGAAACACATTAAGGGAGTGATCCCTGTTGAAACCTATTTTGAAAATCTGCTTTCCACTTGCAGGTTTACCGACGATTTTTATAAGCTCATGTATGTGCACTACAAACACCATTTGCCGAATGATTTTTTAGTAAAGGTAGATCGCATGAGCATGGCAAATTCCATAGAAGCACGGGTTCCTTTTTTGGATTACCGCTTGGTTGAATTTATGGCAACCGTGCATAAAGACGTAAAAATGCAGGGCGGCGAATTAAAAAGTGTGTTACGGAACAGCATCGGTAAAAATTTACCCTCCTCTATTTTAAATGCCCCTAAGCGCGGTTTTGCCATCCCTTTAAGGGAGTGGTTTAAAGATAAAGAGTTTGATGCCGTATTAAATGAAAATTTAAAACAAGTAAATGGCTTGTTAGACGCTGAAATAATAGAAAAAATGATTGCAGAAAATAAGGAAGGTAAAAAAGATTATGGTAATTTTATATGGACGCTTCTGCAGTTGGATAAATCATTGTGATATGAGTATTCATTGCGAGCCTCGCTCCGGCGGAGAAGCAATCTCATACATAATTTATTTATTGATCTTGTTTGTACTTTTTGCTTGAAAAAGCAAATAAACTCTTTTTATCTTCTTTTATCTTTTTTCCTTGAATGAAAAAAGAAACAGTCCGCCGGCTGGCGGACAAGACAAAAATATGCTCAACGCGCCTTTTGAAAAACTACGATTTTCACGTTCCGTTGCACTGCACTAAAATCTTGTTTTTTCAATTCACCCCTATATCACCCCGCATTTTTGCCAAGCCTGCGCTCTTTTACTAATGGCGTTTTTATTTAAGTAGCCTGCTTACCGGCTGTAATATAAACTCGGATGTAACTCTTACCAATGTTTACAGGAGTGTAGAAATTAAACGTTATATGGGAAAGTAAACCCTGTAAATAATATTTTAAAATAAACCATAATGATTGCGGGTATGATTTTGTGCAGCAATAGCCGTAAAATCTAACGAAGGGAAGGCTTGAGCAGAGGGTTAGTTTTAGCGGCGGTTCCGCCTCCTTCGGCGGAAATTGCCTATCACAAAATCATAAGGTTTTGAATACTTTTGACTTACAAAAGTATTGGAAGATTATTAATTAAGTGAAATTTCTGACTTAGTTAAAAGTTAATGATCTATTTGTTTCATGAGTGATAAACGAATGAAACAAAAAAAGAGAAGCTTACAGGAGCTTCTCTTTTTTATCTTCAATTTAGTTTTTAGTTCACCGCAAACTTAACGGCCGGCTGTTCGTGTTCTCCCGAAGTTTGAACAAACACAACCCTGAACCAGTATACGCCCGTTTCGGGGACTGTAATGGTGGCAGAACTTATTTCGGTTACTACCGCTTCTACCCAGGTATTGCTTGTTAAGGGGTCTAAACAATACTCCCATTTATAGAAAGTACTTTTTTGTGCTTTTACCCTAAGCTTTACTTTCCCCGCGCCTGCACCTTGCATCGCGTCAAAGCCTTCAACCGGTTTCCTGCCGCCGGTTTTTCGGAGTTCCATACCCGCGAGGCTCACTATTTCCTCTGTAAGGTTTGGCATGTTTTGTACCGACCTGGCAACATTGTCCATGGCCGTAATTAATTGCTGTTCTTTTGCATCCCTTACAGCTATCTTGTATACATCCCCGCCTTCCGCGTCTGTAGCGGCATTTTCGAGGTTTATAATACAGGCAGCGGCTATTGCCGTTTCTGCTGTGGAGTTTGTAAAAACAGCGGGGTTATTCCCCATCTGAAGCAGGATGTATTTTGACCTGCTTATTTTCTCAAGTAACTTATATAAGTATAAGTTGAGAGCAATCCTTAAATTTTTCATCATTGAAAAAATTTAGTACTCATAAATTGTTCCGCTTGGACCTAACATTCCCCTGCAAGAATGCATCTGATTTTTTGTTTATACCGTTTCACGAACATCGTTAAGTTTTCACCAATTTGTTTAAGCGGTTCAACAATGGAACGTTAATTGGCGACACTTTTACCTTGTTTGCGGATGCCATGCGAGCATCACGGATTTAGTAAAGATATATACATGGGCTTTTATTTTCGGGGGGTTAATTTATAGCTTTAACGAAGTAGTTTTATAAATGGTTACGCCTTATTTCTTTCTTTAACTTTTATTCACATTACACGTCTTCAAAAAACAATCGGTTCTTTAATCATACATACCATAACTTGTACAGGGGGGTTTAATCCAACACTTTTTCCAATGGTAAATAGCCGGCCGCTCCCGCTTCGGGCGCATTTACACACATAAGTGGACATTCTTTATACAAGTTGCGGACACTCTCTACGCTTCCGGTCAAACGAAATTACTTTCATTTGAATTGAATATACTATCATTTGTTTTTAATGTACGTTCGTTTAAAAAAAATGTTCTTTAATGCAAACAATCTTACTTTCGTTTTCTTTTAAGTTAGGATCATTTAAAATGAATGCTCTTTCGATTCTACCGAAATTATTTTCATTTGGGATGAATGCACTTTCATTTTCTTTTAAGTTGCATTCGTTTAAATTGAAAGTTCTTTTACTGCAAACGATATTACTTTTATTTGAAATTAATATGCTTTTATTAGTTTTTAAGTTAGGATCATTTAAAATAAATGCTCTTTTGATTCAACCGAAATTCCTTTTATTTGGCATGAATGCACTTTCATTTTCTTTTAAGTTGCATTCGTTGAAACCGAACGTTCTTTTACTGCAAACGATATTACTTTTATTTGAAATTAATATGCTTTTATTGGTTTTTAAGTTAGGATCATTTAAAATGAATGCTCTTTTGATTCAACCGAAATTAGTTTCATTTGGGATGAATGCACTTTATTTTCTTTTAAGTTGCGTTCGTTTAAAAAGAAGGTTCTTTTAGTGCAACCGAAATTACTTTCATTTGAAATTAATATACTTTAATGGCTTTTAATTTAGGTTTGTTTTAAATGAATGCTCTTTAAATGTAAACGAAATTATTTTTATTTAAACTTAATGTTATTTCGTTTTAAATTAATGTACTATCGGGTATATATTCAATAATACAGGTTATAATTAAAACGGACGATCCCTCTTTTATAAGTCGGGTTTCTTTAACATCTTCTAATTCCGGAGAATGTTTAGAAATACAGCCGGTTAAGGTTAAAAAACGGTTTAAAACCCTTAGAAACAAGGGTGTTTTAACAAATTTTGAGTAGATTTACGCGGCTTAGTCAATCTTTTACCGGGATTGAGGGAGCGAAGCTGTAAATTATAGATAAAAAACCCTTTATATGCTTAATATAACCTCATATCCTAAAATTAAAAATTGCCGTGTATTAGTTACAGGCGGAGCGGGGTTTATCGGCTCTAATTTATGCGAGCATTTATTACAACACACTAATGAAGTAGTTTGTTTAGATAATTTCTCCACCGGTAAGCACGAAAACATCCGTTCCTTTTTAGCCGACAAAAACTTTACCCTAATGGAAGGCGATATCAGAAACGCTGCTGATTGTAACACTGCTATGCAGGGTGTGGATATTGTTTTGCAGCAGGCTGCTTTGGGTTCTGTGCCGCGCAGTATTAATGATCCCGTAACTACTAATGATGTGAATGTTAACGGATTTTTAAATGTATTAGTGGCAGCACGAGATGCAAAAGTAAAACGGGTCATATACGCGGCAAGCTCATCTACCTACGGTGATTCAGAATCGCTGCCAAAAGTGGAAGATATTATCGGCAAACCCTTATCGCCTTACGCGGTAACTAAATATGTGAACGAATTATACGCGCATGTGTTTAATTTAAATTACGGGTTAGATTGTATAGGGCTTAGGTATTTTAATGTCTACGGTCGCCGGCAGGATCCTAACGGGACCTATGCCGCTGCCATTCCTAAATTTACGCAAGCGTTAATGAATCATCAATCGCCTAAAATAAATGGGGACGGCACTAACTCCCGCGATTTTACGTATATTGATAATGTAATACAAATGAACCATCTGGCAGCAACCACCACAAATAATGCGGCAAAAGGGCAGGTATTTAATACGGCCGTAGGAGAACGAATTAATTTAAACATGCTGCTTAATTTATTAAAACAATACTTAAGTAATTATGATTCTGCTATTTCAAACATCCATATAAATTACGGCCCTGAGCGTGCCGGTGACATCCCGCATTCATTAGCATCCATCGAAAAAGCAAAAAACATGTTAGGCTATGCGCCAAGCCATAATTTAGAGCAGGGCTTAGCAGAAGCAGTAGATTGGTATTGGAACAACATAAATAAAATATAATGAACACTACTCAGGCTGATAAAATGATCTATGTTACTCAACCAAGCTTACCTCCGTTGGACGATTTTATTGAATCCTTGAAACAAATTTGGGATAGTAAGATCCTGACCAACGCCGGGCCTTTTCATGAAGAGTTTGAAAAACAATTAGCGGAATATTTAAATGTAAAATATATTTCCGTTTTCTCAAACGGTACCCTCGCATTAATCACTGCTTTGCAGTGCCTTGGTATAAAAGGAGAAGTAATAACAACACCCTATACATTTGTTGCTACCGCCAACTCCTTACATTGGAATGGTATTACCCCTGTTTTTTGTGATGTAGAGCCGGTATACGGAAATATTGATCCGGATAAGATTGAAGCATTAATAACAGCAAATACGACGGCTATTATGCCGGTTCATGTGTACGGAAATCCGTGTGATGTAACTAAAATTGAGGCTATTGCAAAAAAGCATCATCTTAAAGTTATTTATGATGCCGCTCATGCCTTCGGCGTTCAAAAAAATAAAGAAAGTATTCTGAATTTCGGTGATCTGTCTATTTTGAGTTTTCATGCCACTAAAACCTTTAACACCATTGAAGGAGGCGCAATTATTTCACATGATAAAGAGACCAAAATCAGGATAGATAATTTGAAGAACTTTGGAATTACTGATGAAGTGACTGTTGTGGAGCCGGGCATTAATGCAAAAATGAATGAGCTTCAATGTGCTTTTGGCATTCTTCAATTAAAAGAAATAAAAAATAATATACTAAAGCGAAAAGCGGTTGCAGATTTTTACAGAAAGGAACTTAGTGAAATAAAAGGAATCAGGTTTCTTGATGACATAACAAATGTAGAACATAATTATTCTTATTTTCCAATTTTTATAGATGATAAGTACCCTTTAAAGCGCGATGCGCTTTATGAGTTATTAAAAGAAAATAATATTTATTCGAGACGCTATTTTTATCCCCTGGTAAGCAGCTTCAGGCCGTATAATGAATTGCCTTCAGCCGAAACTAAAAACGTTTCTATTGCACATAAAATGGCAAATGAAGTTTTGTGTCTTCCTATTTATAGCGAATTGACCGCTGAAATTATTTCAAAAATAACAGGCATTATAAAAAATAATTGAGCACTTTAAAAGATAGGGCTATAAAAGGAGTTATGTGGAGTGCCATTGAGCGCTTTGGTAACCAGGGAATCCAATTCTTTATTGGGCTTTTGCTTGCCCGCTTATTAATGCCGGAAGATTATGGGCTGATAGGAATGTTGCTGGTGTTTATTTCTATTGCCCAAGTTTTTGTTGAAGGTGGTTTTTCTTCCGCGCTTATTCGTAAACGTGAACCTACTACAGCCGATTATTCTACCGTATTTTGGTTTAACCTTATCTCAGCTCTTGTTTTTTATGTATTTATTTATTTTTTCGCGCCTTTTATCTCATCATTTTATAATGAACCCTTACTTATTCCTTTAGCTAAAGTTGTAGGATTAAATATTATTATCAGTGCGTTTGGTGTTATTCAAAAAACCATTCTCATTAAGCAACTTGATTTTAAATCGCAGGCAAAAATAAATATAAGCTCTATTATTATAAGCGGAATTATTGGTGTAATTGCAGCATGGCGGGGTTACGGAGTATGGGCGTTGGTAATACAAAATTTAAGCAGGAATGTTTTTATCAGTATCGGTTTTTGGCTTCAAAGTAAATGGAGGCCTAAATTTGTTTTCTCAAATGCATCTTTTAAAGAATTATTTGGTTTTGGTTCAAAACTTTTGGCGTCAAGCATTATAAATGCCATCTCAGAAAACCTCTATGCTATTATTATCGGAAAACTGTATAATGCAAAAAGCCTGGGATTTTATACTAGGGCCAACCAGTTTCAAAAACTACCGGTAAGCAGTATCTATGGTGCTATAGGAGTAGTTACATATCCTGTGTTAGCTGAACTGATGGATGACAGAATTAAATTACGCGATGCTTACCGTTCAATGATCCGTATGGTCGCTTTTATCTTATTCCCTATAATGGTTATTTTAGGGGCTGTTGCAGAACCAATGGTTAAAATTATATTAACCGACAAATGGTTGCCGTGTGTCCCCATACTTCAAATACTATGCATTATAGGAGCGTTTTACCCATTACATGCTATTAATTTAGACATATTAAAAGTAAAAGGAAGGTCCGATTTGTTTTTAAAACTTGAAATAATTAAGCAGATACTAAATGTTACCATGATCATTATTTGTTACCGTTGGGGCGTTGAGGGATTAGTGTGGGGCTCGGTAGCATTAAATGCAGTATGCTATTACCTGAATGCGTTTTACTCAAAATTTATAATAGGATACGGGATTAAGGATCAGCTGATAGATCTGTTGCACCCCGGATTGGTATGTGCATTTACACTTATTATATTATTATCAGTTTTGAAATTTGTACATAACGATTGGATACTTTTATTTTTAATACCGGTATTGGGTTTTAGCAGTTATATCCTTATTTCTTATTTATTTAAAGCGGAAGAACTGCTTAAAATAAAAGAGATTTTTACAAACTTTATCAAAAAAATGAAACCAAGTCAGTTATGAAACTTGCCATTATGCAGCCGTATTTCTTTCCTTACATTGGTTACTTTCAATGTATACAAGCTGTAGACAAATATATAGTGTATG
>JBBRHI010000081.1:0-9420 GCA_038222995.1 Bacteroidia bacterium
CAGTAGTGCAGCGTTTAGTTTTAGATAAATGGCCGAAGAACTAAGCGTATTACTACAACCCGACCGGTTTGAAAAATTTAAGATCCAAACGCGTAAGGACTATGAACTGGCGGGAGCCTCACAGCATTTACCATATTTAGAAACAACCACTCTGGTTGAACTTGAAAGCGAATTTTATAATTCAGTTTTAAAGTTGGATGCAGTAAATCATTTATCAAATGTATTGTACCGTATTGATATTACAGAACTGCAAATACAAGAAACTGTCAGGAAATTTCCCGAAGAAACCTTTCAAAAATTAATAGCAAGGCTGATGATAAAACGGATTCTTCAAAAAATAGTTTTAAAAGATTTTTATTCAAAATAGTATGATGGAAATACATATCAGGAAAGGAACAGAAAACGATATTGAATCGGCATTAAATTTAGTTAAGGAGTTGGCCGCTTACGAAAAAGCGCCTTTGGAAGTAGAAGTAACACCCTCTGAAATGCTTGCCTGGGGCTTTGGTGAAGACAAACAGTTCGATTTTTTTGTTGCGGAAGTAAATAATACCATAGTAGGCTTAGCACTTTATTATTTTAAATACAGCACCTGGAAAGGCAAGTGCTTATTTTTAGAAGATATTATTGTTACAGAGACTCAAAGAGGAAACGGGATCGGTAAATTGTTGTTCGATAAAGTGGTACAGGTGAGTAAAGAAACCGACGTACGCCGCATGGAATGGCAGGTTTTAGATTGGAATACAACCGCCATTGATTTTTATAAAAAGTATAATGCTAATTTAGACGGTGAATGGATCAATTGTAAACTAACGGATCATCAACTAAAAAAAACGGAGGAGTGACTTATTTTAAAGAATAAGAGCAACTCATCACATGTTGATTTTGTTGCTCTTACGGTTGCTAAATACCCAATGCCTTTTTAACGTCATCCATTGAATTTATTTTCGTTTTTACTTTAAATGAAAATGTATGCGGGTTAGTTGGTTCTGTACTTTTTGAAACGGCATTTAATTGTTGCGGTGTTACTTCCGCCAGTATATTTCCCGGAAGCACTGTTACCAAGCTCGCTGTTGCATCATTACATAATGTTATTTTTGTTATTTCATGATAAGAATACGTAATTAAGCTTTTATCTTTTTTACTTACATAATAAATAACATCCGGTTTTATGTTAGGGTTGCCGGGAAAATTAAATTGTGCATCTACAATAAAAGCTTCCGGTTGATTATAAAATTTATCACAATTGTAAATACCAAAACTGTTTACCTGAAGTGTACGATATACTTCATTCATAGTGCCAAGTCGTAATTCTTCTTCTTTTATTTGCCGCATGGCTTCATCATAATTAGTTGTCCAGTATTCAGGCCCGAATGAAAATAAATGCTTTATAGTCATTAAAGCTTTTATAGTCGTTTTAAAAATTTCCTTTTTACCGGCAATCACTTCAAGCTCATACACATTACTTTTAACCGGGGTTAATTTAACCTGTTTGTTTTTTGTCCAACTAGGAAATGGTTTACCGTTCATATTTTCCCATATTATAAAATTTGCCGGCTGCTCAACTTTATTGCAAATAACGGAGCTGTAGCTATACATATCGCTCGATTTTACCCCATATTGCAGCAAACGGGCCGGTAGCTTTTTTATTTTACCGATGCGGTAAGGATGAATTTTAGTATAATCGTTCTTCATATAAACATCCAGCAGATCCATACTATTTAAAGCAAAATAATTTTTGCCGGAAAAAGCAAGTGCCTGTTTTAATTTGTCAATTTGTTTATTAAGGGTGATCTTTTTTTCATTTTGAACTATTTTTTCCTCTCCATTGTAGATCCAGTCTCCTGTTTGCGGATTTAAATAGAAATTAGAATAGCCTTGCGCGCCATTGTTCGAGGCGAGTTCTACCACAATTGGTTTTTTGTTAGAAATAAAAACAGGCTTCCCGGTTTTCGTTTTACCTTTTAATTCGAACATGCCGGCAGACGTAAATTGTTTATCAAGGTTCGCACTTTTATTTTTAAAGTTCATTGGGATGCCTGAGGCTAATATTTCAGGTACATTCATAAATTCACGGTACAGTAATGTGCAAAATTCTGTAACCGGCACACCGGCGCTGTCTGTCATTGCTTCTGCAGGGACAATAATTCTACTTCCCGATCTTGTAACAAGCGTATCTTGTTTAGCGGGGTTTATGGTAAAAGAAGCATAAACAACGTCTACCGACTTAAAGGGGGCCTTAATAACGGATGTAATTTTAACTTGATCTCTTTGCTTAACATTAGTATGGCAAGCTGCTATAAACAATAAGGTCAAAACAATTCCTGCTCCCTTTAACAGGGAAATACGTGTGTGTGGTTTCATAAGCTTTAGGATTTTAAGGTGTGGTAATAGGAATTTTATGTTTTAAAAAAACGTGTTCATGAAAATAGACCGCTACGTCGGAGTAAGCATACTGCTTACCTTCATAAGATTTTCCGTAAGGAAAATAATTGTAGGACACCGAGTTCTTTATAGCTTCAGCCGTTTTATAGAGCCCTGTATTATAAGCTGACGCGTAAAAACGCAAACTGTCTTGTAGGGTGTTAAAACGTTCGTTTTTAAATTTTAAAGCAGTTGCCGAAATAAAAACATTTAAGTAAATCAATTGCCAATCTAATGACTTTAAGCGCTTAATCCTTAATGCGCGAACCGATGCCTTATCACTTAATGCATAGGACGTAAGCGACTTATAAATATTTTTAAGTGAATCAGAATCTTCAACGGCTTGTTCTAAATGCTCTGCAAACGATGGTTTCATTTGAAAAGGCCCGATTGAAAAATCAGCATAAGTACTGCCGTGTGTAATATAAATATATTCTAAGCCGGTTGTTTCAATAAAATCCTTAATAAGCGAATAGCGCATAACTTCAGGAAACACAACGGTACTAAGCAGCTCAACACTGTGTTTATACTTTACGGCAGAGTTTTTTAAACCGTTATGGTTGGCCTGCATAAAATATAAAGCCTTCTTATAATCATCAGGAAAAATCACCGAAAAATCGTCACTGAGCGGCGTTTGTAGCAACAAGTGGGATGTAAAAAATATAACAAGTAGTTTTTGCATTTACATTTTATAATGTCAATGCAACTAAAAAGATACACAGCCTTTTTAGTTAAAATAATGGTGGCGTTAAATAAAAACTACAAGTGTTTAATGCAATCCACAAAAAACTTTACTTTGTTTTTATCGGTATCAGGATACAGACCATGCCCTAAGTTGGCTATGTAGCGCTGCTTCCCAAAGGCCGCGATCATTTTTTTTGCTTCTGCTTCAATGGTTTTTTCGTCGGCGTATAACATGCAAGGGTCAGCATTGCCTTGTAATGTTTTTCCGTTACCGATTATGATACGCGCATCTTGCGGGTTAATGGTCCAATCTAAACCAATGGTATTACAGTTTAATTTTGCCATATCCGCCAATGCAAAATGCGCATCCTTTGCAAATACGGTAACAGGTGCTAAAGGCTCAATGGCATCACAAATTTTTGAAATGTATTTTAAAGAAAACGCACTGTATTGATCATGCCCCAATACACCTGCCCAACTGTCGAAGATCTGTATCATATCTGCGCCGGCAGCCACTTGCCCTTTTAAATAATTAATGGTGCTTTGCGTAATTTTTTCTAATAACTGATGTGCCAAAGCAGGGTGTTGGTATAAGAATTTTTTTGCTTGGCTGAATGTTTTACTCCCGCTGCCCTCTACCATATAAGCCATTAAGGTCCATGGCGCCCCTGCAAAACCAATTAAAGGCACTCTGTTGCTCAATGCTTTTTTAGTGAGCTTAATAGCTTGTATCACATAATCCAAATCACCTGCATCCGCAATATGTAAGCGGTCAATGTCTGCTTGTGTTTGTATCGTTTTTTCAAAATGAGGGCCTTTGGCTTCTATCATTTGGTAGGGTAATCCCATGGCTTCAGGAATCACTAATATGTCTGAAAAAATAATAGCGGCATCTACTCCTAAAATATCAACCGGGTGCACGGTTACTTCGCAGGCCAGTTCGGGTGTTTTTACAAACTCAATAAAGTTTTTTGCCCTGCTGCGGGTTGCCCTGTATTCGGGCAATATACGGCCTGCCTGGCGCATCAACCATACCGGCACGCGTTCTACATGTTCGCCTTTAGCAGCTCTTAAAATTAAATCGTTTTGATACATAATTAGTCTAAAATTTCGTTTAAGTTTATTTTTATTTTTTGGCAAATATCGTCCAGCGGCAAATCATTATCATCAAAACCAAACGGATCTTCAATTTCCTCGGCAATTAATTCGATGCTTGCAAATACATACAATACAATTATAGTTATGGGAATGGTTGTATACTTAAATTCGCTTGCGAAGAATATAGGAAGTGAGATAATATATAAAAAGATCATCTTTTTTAAAAAGATACTGTAAGAATAGGGTATTGGAGTGTTTTTAATTCGCTCACAAGCACCGCAATTATCCGTAAAGGATTTCAGCTCTTCATTTAAAACATATAAATGTTCGCCGGAAAGTTGATTTTGCGCGTGAAGCCCGTATACCTTATTATACAGCTGTTTTGCAATACTGTTCGGTTTGTGTTGTGCTTTCGAAAATACTTCAGTAGTGTACTCGGAAGTAGAAATAAATTCCTCTGCGTTATATACCTCCCTTAAATGATTTTTTGTGCTGAATACATAATTAGTGATCAGGATTTTTACATCAGCCCTGTCTTTTTCATTTTTGATCAAAGCGGATAATTTTAACGCAAGATTTCTTGAATTATTAACGAAACTACCCCAAATTTTTCGGCCTTCCCACCATCGTTCATAAGCAGTATTGGTTCTGAAAACTAATAACATCGATAATACAAACCCTAAAATAGAATGCATTACCGTTGGATTTTTAGTTTCTATATGGAAAAAATGTACCTCTAAAACTACTACAATGGCAGCGTATAGCCCTACACTAATTAATACGGGAAGCAGCACCCGGAAGGTGTCACTTTTGTGAAATTTAATAATTAAGCTAAACCAGTCTTTTGGATTATAAGTTACCATAATAACGCGGCAAAGGTAATAGCTTTCGGTGAACTATCGTTTAAAATACAGGCCGGGATGCTAAAAAAGTGTTAACACTTTAAAACATGCCCGAATCGCATCATAAATTTTTTATCCTTTATGTATTTAAAACTTTGCGGCTTAACAGAGTTTTCAAAATCTTTTTTTAGGAGCGGATCTGTGGAAACCATTCCGCAACGTTTCACGATGATACATGTTGCAAGCGATATAGTTCCTTTAGCTTCAATTTCTATATAGATATCTGCATAAAAACTTTCACAGCTTTTGCAGCTCAATTCTTTAATATTATATTTTTGTTTTAATGAACTGTAATTAAAATAATCCCGGTTGTTTTGAAAAGCCGTCCATTCCGCTTTCCCGGCGTTTGAAAACGAATGATAAATTTGGTATAAATAAGCTGTATCAGTTTGTGCCTGTATGCGTTCGCAGCCTATAAACAACCAAATAAAACACAAAAAAATCCGGGAAAACTTCATAATTGGTATCGCTTGATGCAAATTTACATATAATATTTACCGTTGGTAATATTACACCTCAGTTAATTGCGTTTAACATTTATATAGGCTACTTTTCAGACGATAAATTTATTGACACACCTAAACACGTATCACATGAAACATATTGTTTACTTAGTTATTGTTTTTTACAGTTACACACAGGCCTTTGCTCAACAGCATTATTGTTCTGATTTTAAGTCGAAACGCGGTATTAAAGGAGTGGCAACAAATGCAAGAATAGCTTCAGGTTATACACCGCCCGAAAACAAATACGATCTTAAATTTTATCAATTGAATTTAAATGTAGAGCGCAATACCACTTACATTAGCGGGAATGTGTTAAGCAAAGCAAAAGTAGTAACGGCAACTTTGGATTCGTTTGCTTTTGTATTGCATGTAAATCATACGATCGATTCCGTTTATGTGAACGGGGCTAAACGTAATTTTGTACGTCGCGATAGTTTGGTATGTGCCACGGCAGGAACGCCTATTCCACAAAACACGTTATTTAATGCTATTGTTTATTACCACGGAACCTGCCCTACAGGCGGCGGCGCAGCTATCGGGGATGGTTACAGCACAGGCACTTCAGGAAGCTGGGGTAACCAGGTAACCTGGAGCTTAAGTGAAAGTTTATGTGCTTACCAGTGGTTTCCTTGCAAACAGGACCTGAAAGATAAATTGGATTCCTCATGGGTGTTTGCGACAACCGATTCGGCAAATATGGTGGGGTCTAACGGCTTATTAAAAAATGTAGTTTCTCTGGGGGTTAAAAAACGTTACGAGTGGAAATCGAAATATACTATTGATTATTACCTGATCTCTGTAGCAGTGGCTAAATACAGAGCCTATAATTTTTATGCAAAGCCTCAGTACTTAGCACCTGATTCTATTTTTATTCAAAATTTTGTTTACGACAACGCTATTAATAACTCGGCCTGGAATACCCAGAAAACAGCTTTAAATAAAATGAAACAAACGATTGAAATGGAATCTTTATTATATGGGATGTATCCTTTTTACAAGGAAAAATACGGGCATAGCATGGCGCCCTTCAGCGGCGGAATGGAACATCAAACCATGACCTCTTTAGGATTCTTTGATTTTGAAATAGATGCACATGAACTTGGTCACCAGTGGTGGGGAGACAATGTAACCTGTAAAGCCTGGAAAGATATTTTTATTAATGAAGGCTGGGCAAGTTATACAGAGTATTTGTGCGATCAGTATTTGGGCTCTATTTCAGGAACAACCGCTGCCTCTAAAATGAATACGGTTCACAACAGTGTCATGTCTTTACCTGGAGGCAGCTGTTATTTTACGAATGCTGACACAATGGATGCAACTGTTATTTTTGACTCTCGTTTAACTTATGATAAAGGGAGTGCCATTATTCACAGTTTGCGCTATGAAATAAATAACGATTCTACGTTCTTTAATGCCATTCGTTCTTTTCAGCAGGTATACAAAGGCAGTACGGCAAGCGTTATAGATTTCAGAGATTATATGGGAACCTATGCAAGCCTTAGCCTTGTGCAATTCTTTAACCAATGGTATTACGGACAGGGCTACCCAACGTTTGATGTAAAGTGGAACCAGGGCGGAAGTACTTTTGTGATGAAATCTACGCAAACACAGTCTATGCCAAGCTCTGTGCCTTTATTTATAACACATGTTGATTATAAAATTACACGGACGGGTATGACGGATACCGTTATAAGATTGATGCATAGTACTGCGGTGGAAAATTACACGATCAATTTACCGGGTACAATTACGGCGGTTGCAGTCGATCCCAATAACTGGATTTTAAATAAAGTAATAGGGCCGGTAAAAGATCCTAGCATTGCTACAGGCATTAAAGAAATAGATGAACAAGGAGAACCATTGGTTTTTGTTGGGCCTAACCCAACTTCTGCCGAATTAAACATCTATTTATATAATGGGGATAAAGCTAGTGTTGAAGTATCTGACATGGCCGGGAAAATTGTACTTACAAAAGCAATCCAAACACAAGCGGAATTTGATATCTCAAAATTTGCTAACGGAGTGTATCTTGTAACAGTTAAAAACAGACTAGGCGTGCCGGTTAAAGTAACTAAGATTGTAAAGAATTAAGACGTTACATCATTTTCCCGATCCAATGCGGGAATTTACTTAATGAATTAATTTGCGGGAGCTCTTTAAATAAACCGAAGACGGCGCTTCCGCTTCCGCTCATGCTTGCATAAACAGCGCCGGCATTGTAAAGATCATTTTTTGTTTTTTCTACAATGGGGTATTTAGTAAAGATCGATCTTTCAAAGTCGTTTACCAGTAAGTCTTTCCACGTGTTTATCGGCTGCTTTATAATTTCTAATAAAGGAGTTTGAGGTTTTTGAGGAGAAACTAACCGATACGCTTCTTTGGTACTGCTGTGTACGTTCGGAAAAACAAGCGCTATATAATAAGCGCTCAGATCTAAAAAAACAGCTTTAAAAACATCCCCTTTTTGATAAGCGAATACCGGTTTGTTTTTTATAAAAAAAGCACAGTCGCTTCCCAGCAGCCTGGCAATAGCCAAACGTTTTTCCTCCGAAAGATTTAATTTAAAATGAGTGTTTATTAAATTAATGAAAAAGGCGCAATCTGAACTGCCGCCGCCAAGACCGGCACCCATTGGCAACGCTTTGTGAAGGTACACGGTTATTTTTGGGAGTAACCGGTTCTTTTTAATTAAAAGAAACGCTTTATATAATAAATTATCTTCTATATGTCCCGGGATAGTAATTCCGCTGAGCTCTAAATTAAAATCTTTATCGGCGCGGGGTGTTTCAATAATTTCCAAAGCATCATTCCAACCAACGGGATAAAATACGGATTCAATAGTATGAAAACCATCAGCTCTTTTTTCGGTAATATAAAGCCCTAAATTAATTTTTGAATTCGGAAAACAAATCATACCGCAAAACTATTCATTTTAATGATATTACCGCATGTTAATATGATTATCAGGTAGTTACAAGGCTTTGTTTTTTCATTTTTTTAGTATCTTTACCCACTCACTAATTAAAAACACGCATGATATATCTTGATTTTGAAAAACCGATTCAGGAACTTACGGATGAATTGGAAAAGCTTAAATCGGTTGCTGAAAAAAGCAAAGTAGATATGAGTAAATCCATTGCTGAATTGGAGGCAAAAATACATGAGAAGAGAGTCGAGATTTTTTCAAACCTTACCGCTTGGCAAAAAGTTCAATTAAGCCGCCATCCTGAGAGGCCCTATACCTTAGCGTACATTGATGCCGTATCCAACAGCTCTTTCATAGAGCTGCATGGAGACAGAACAGTAGGTGATGATAAAGCGATGGTAGGAGGCTTTGGCGACGTAGACGGGCAAACCGTTATGTTTATAGGCCAGCAAAAAGGAATTAATACTAAAATGCGCCAAATTCGCCGTTTTGGAATGGCTAACCCGGAAGGTTACCGCAAAGCCCTTCGTTTAATGAAAATGGCTGAAAAATTTAATAAACCTATTGTTACTTTTATTGATACACCGGGGGCTTACCCGGGCCTTGAAGCCGAGGAACGCGGGCAGGGCGAAGCTATTGCGCGAAATTTACTGGAAATGACCCAGCTTAAAGTGCCGGTTATTTGTATTATTATCGGTGAAGGGGCAAGTGGCGGAGCGTTAGGTATCGGTATCGGCGACAAAGTATTAATGCTTGAAAACACATGGTACTCGGTTATTTCACCGGAATCCTGTTCCTCTATTTTATGGAGAAGCTGGAACTTTAAAGAAACAGCTGCTGAAGCTCTTAAATTAACATCAACAGATATGAGTAACAACGG
>JBBRHI010000082.1:0-9408 GCA_038222995.1 Bacteroidia bacterium
AAGCGGGCTTGTAGCATTTGTTGGAAATCCGGAATTACCGGTATCCGCTTGTACATAAGATTTACATGGGGGTTGATAATTAGATCCACAGTAATTGTCAATACTTAACAGGTTTGTGTCAATGGAGGAAGGAGCTAACACGCCATCAATTATACTTTGTAAAAATGCGGTATAACCTTGCGCGCAATAACAAAACCCATTTGTTCCAAAGCTGGCAAACGTATATTTAGTTTCAGAAACAGTTGGCAAAGCAGGATGTAAGCTATGTGTACTTACATAAGCATTATATTTTCGTATCGTAGAAGTATCTAATTTATAGGCTTGTAAACAGGCACTTGGATAGCTGTTGTTGCCATCGTTTGGACAACCTGTAAAATTACTCAAACTTACCGGAGGCGGATCTGAATTATTATGCGTGCTACTATATTGTAGTAAATAATTATTATAGGCACTTAAACAACCACAATAGTTTCCTTGGATTATATCGCCGTAGCTTAGTTCATGCCCAAATGAATTTTCTCTGCACCAACTTATTTCAGTCTCGCAAATTTTCTCCATTAAACCTATATATTGTGCATAGTCACTATAACAAGTATCATTAGGATGGTAATCTCCGGTACCAGCCCCACCATTATTTCCATTGCCTGTGCCACTAAAATGCAGGGTATCTGTTCCGCACGCGCAGCAGTTTTTAATTGACAGGCAACTTTGGCCAAAAATGGTGTCTGTAGTTATAATTCCATTAACTCGATATTTAGCAATCCCTTTAAATTGATGAAAATTACCAAAGGCATCCAAGCTGCCATATCCCTTTAAATTATAAAAATCTACAATACTGTCAAATGCATAATGTATATTAGCTTGTAAACTAAATGGACAGGAATCTGCATGAGTTTTTACGGTAAATAACAGCTGCGTATTATAAGAGGTGTTTAATCCGCTTACATTCGTTTGGAGTGTACTACTGGTGGCTGTTAATCCACTAGGCATCGAACTTTGGATTAAATACGAGTAATCAGGAAGCTTTGTTAAATCTACATTATGTCCGGAGGGCATAGTAGCCAAGGCATCGTGCAATAAGAGCTGCAATTGATTTTGAAGTTTATACTCGCTGCCCTGACAAGTAAATAAAGAAGTGGCGTAACCGCAACTTCCCATACTGATTGGATACAAGTTGGTATCTCCCGCAGTAACAATTACTTGCTTAAATACCTCCCCTTCAATAATACCTAAGCTGGTATTAGAGCTATTTAATGGCGTAAAATAAAATATATTATAATAGTTAGAGTTTATATTACTAAATGATTTGATCGCTAATGAATTAAGGTGCGCTGTTCGGTTAACATACGTGATGAGTAGTTTCGTATTTGCATTTAAGCTATCATATAATTGGTAATGAGTGGTGTCTACAAAATTCCAAATCAATTTATTAGATGTGGTTATACCCAATTGATTTTTAATAGGTATGGTAACATTTACTACGTATCCGGCATCTAAACTTACGTTAGAACTATATAATTTATTGTTTGCTGCCAAAGCTGTCATAAGTTTTTGTAAATCTCCTGCAAAATCATTAGGAGAGCATTGCTGTTGGAACTTACAATCCGTAATATTAAAACAGCTGGAGTATCCTAGTGCTTTTTTATAAATGATATGATGTGATGTATCTGATAATGCAAAGTAAATCCTAAAAGCGTTTGTATGTGAGGCATACGTAGTATCCGAAAGCCCACTAACACCAACAATAGTATAGTTCGTTAATGAACTTATGCCGGAAGGTGAAAGATCTATTGAGAAGCTACAATCATTATTTCCTAAACTATCCAAAAAGGAAGCACTAATTAGCGCACCGCTGGTGCTGGTGTTTAAATAAAAAGGTTTGTACGAAGTGGAAGTACCACTCATTGCGAGGTATAAATCAGGCGCAAAAGCGTTAAAGTTTTTCATCGGAAAATTAGCAGCTGATTGTAATTTCCCATTTGCTGCTAACTGATTTAAGAAAGTTTGAAAATCAAAAGCCATCGGACATTGTCCGGTTTGTAAATAGGTTTGATATTGCACTTGATTTTGTGTACTGGCAGGAATAAAAGAAGCCGGGCTTCCAAATCGTTTTGCTTTATTTACGTATAAATAAGAAGTTCCATTACTACAAGGTTGGCAATGGTCTGTAAATTCGCTTCCTAAAGCTACGCTACCATTATATATATTATTTGAATCTCCAAAACAGCCGTTATAACCCGGGCATCCGCTTGCTTTTACAATACTATCTAAATATTGACTTTGCAGACTCTGTTTGGCGGCAAAATAAAACCCTACAAACGAAGACCATTCGTTATTTCGTATAGAATCGACTACGGCACTGTCTCCAAAATTTATACAACCTGTATTAGATGTATTGCCATATAGATTGCCGCAACGTACTCCGTAAGCAGCCATCTCTGTCATGCTTAAGTTATGTCCATTGATGACTTTATAATTTGTAATCAGCGTTTTTAATTGATTGCCGAAAGACCCACCGTGAAGAATAAAAGGATCGTAAGGCAATGAATCACTCGGTGCAGAAAAATCTACTAAACGATTATTAAAGGCAAAATGATGGTAATTGTATTTTAAAAATTTGCTGCTAACCGCTTTAGCAAATGTATTAGTAGTCCGAAGAGAGCCATCAAAGCCATCACTGGTTGTATAATCCCCCGTATTTTGTACGCCAAACGACTGGCAGTTTTTATAATAACAGTATTCTGGATGGTAAATTACCAATGATTTTGACCAATTAGGGTTCCATATCGCTAAAAAGTCGCTGAAATTTTTTAAATTTTCCGGATAGGTATAATACGTATTTGTGCTGCTCGTTAAATAAACTTTTGACGCATCTACTACCGCCGGAGAATAAACACCGGCACTAACTTGTACTATATTAATACTGGTTCTGTAACCATTTTCATCTACATAATAAGGATAAGTTGTATTGTTTAAAATAACAGATGGATAATGCCAATTTGCCTGACCTGCTGTACATAAGTTTTTAGGAAGTTTGTTCGTATCATTATAAACCGACAAGGTAAATGAAAAAGGATTGATACTATCTGTACTGGTCAGGTAGTCACCATATTGACCACCCGGACTCATATCAGTTTGCATTTGAACATACGTAACATAGCAAGTAGAAAGGGATGTACAAGGCTCATTACAAGCATCTACCAAGGCGTCAAAATCTAAATAACTCCCTTTTCCTGCTGCCACAAAAGCATCCCGATCTCCTAATTTAGCCACACAACTGGCGCAAGTAACATGGCAACTACCAGTATCAATCGCATTCAAAGCTGATTGAACAAAACTACTTAGGGGTTTAAAACAAGAGTTTTTTGTGGAATCTAAATATTGGGCTACATAATAATTAATTGCTTGTGTATTTATAGCTAAGTTTTTACTAACAGTGTAATTGCCGGGTTGTAAGAACAAGGAGAAAGTATCTAACTCATTAAGCTGCGTCGGACTTGTACAATTTGTATTGAAAACAATATTATTTTGTGCATCAAGTGTAAAATGCCCAACCGTCTTTTTTAAAGGGCCGCCAAGCAGTTGTGCTAATCGATCATATCCACAATCATCATATACGTGCATTTCTAAATCATAAATACAGCTGAAACAAATATTGTTTTTTAAACAGGAATCTGCTAATGTATCTATGGCTAACTGATAAGAAAACGAATATTTACTTGGGTAAGCAACTAAAAGTTGTGTGTTATATTCGATGGCATTCCCTGAAACATTAATTGTATCAAGCTGGCTTTTTCCTAATGCGTTCTTATTAAATAAATCAACCGTGAGCAATACCGGAGGTTGATTAGAGGTTAGCTTTAATAAGTTGGCGGTTGAATCTCCCGCTAAACAAGTAGCAATAGTCTTGCCTTCCATATTTAGATAGGTAATACTCGATTGCCCATTAGCATCAATTACTACATTCTCTTTATAATGAGTAGCATCTCCTACTTCTGATCCAAACATTCTATCTAACTCCGTTTGATTAGGTTGTCCATAGAAGTAGCTGGTCTCATGGCCAGTATTTAACTGATGATTAATACCAACACCACTTTGCCTTTTTATACGTCCAGTATTATCGGGCGTGTATTCTACCTGTGTAAAAGGAAATTTTTTAGCGTCCGGTAAAAAGGCTTGCTGCGCTTCTTTGTTGGGATTAGCGGGAGAATAATAACGAGATGCCCCTGAAGTGGTATCCATTGGTGCAACACTAATATTACAAGAACCAGGGGACGAATCGATATCAAAATCATTTCTTGAATACGCGTGTGTTGAATCATCTTTATTAAAATTTGGAAAGAAATGAATTGCGGGTTGCGTAATGCTATCGCAAACAGTTACCGGAAAATCAACCGGAACCGGTAAAACATTTACGGCTGCTCGACCCTGATAATCATAGATCGTTTCGCCAACAAGTGTATTTTTGTCAGAATTCATTTTTGTTACAGACTGCCTGTTACGCAAACTTCCATCGTAATATCCTAATACCTCTTTCTTTTTTCCTTCTTCGGCAAAAGAAGCGTTATATTGCCAGTTCATATCATCTGTTTGGTGTGGCTGAGTGTTGTGATAATTAGCTGCCGAAGCAATTATACCTTTGTTAGGCGTGCTCCATGTGCCGTATAAAATATTATTTATATTTGAGGTATCTACACCAACCCCTCTCACACGATAAATTACATAACCATGCTCATAGAGTAAAGAAATACGATAATAGGTATTGTTCGTGTTAATACGCGTACTGTTATTTACAAAGTCATAAGCAAGGTTAGTACTGTTTATATAACTCCCCGGTACACTATCATAATCATTAATAAAAGTCCATTCTAAATCATAAGATTCAGGGTTAACGGTATTTGCACCGGTATTAAAGCCTGAGTTCCATGTAATCTGTAATTCATCCGGTGTATTACCCGCATCACAGTCAACATTTAAGATAGCTGAATTTAACGTAAAGCTGGAATTCAGATACGATGCAAACGTGTAATAGCGTTCTACATCAATATCAGCATCCATGTATATGAAATCTGGTAGTGTAGTTATAGCTGTTCCATTTTTAGTAGCTCCGGTAAAAGTTATTTTATACTTGTAGGCTTTATTAAACAAAAATAAATCCTGGTCTCTGAATGGTGTTTTTCCAAAAGGATTATATGTTATATGAAACGTGTGACTGGCAGACATGATTAAACCATTGGTCGCATTATATCCGCTAATACTAACGGATACTGCATATAGAGCCGAGTCATTTAGGTATTTGCGATAATTGGGATCAATCCCAACTGTAAGTATATCTGAAACAGTTACATCTTTAAAATTTCCAATTTTTGGATTAACCTCTACAGACATAGTATCTTTATGTGTGGTACTAACAGAATCCTGCAAACGCTGATGAAACCGTATAGTACCTGCTACACTTGTCATGGAAAGTATTTGTAAGACAAGAAATATCTTAATCCAATGAATTTTTTTGTGATTCATAGCCTGATTATTTTTGTTTTTCATTTTTAATTCGTTGGTCTAACAAAGTATATCCTTTGTAAGATTCATTGAGTTGGAAACTTCCATTTGTTAATGCAAAGAATTCAGATTCATTGAGTTCCTTTTTACCGGGATTAATCCCTGTTTCAAATTTTTCAAATGCAATACTTAACTTTGGTTTTACCATAGAACCATTTACCGCTTTTACTTCCTTTGCATAAAATACTAGGATAGAATGAAGCAGGCCATCTTTCCCAACTGTAAATTCGTATGCTGCCACGGAAAACTTTTTTTCAAACTCTATCCTAAGCGTTTTATTTTTTCCTTTTTGTATCATTTTTATGGTCTTACACTTATCGAGTGTTTTAATATAGTCATCTATAGATATCTTATTTCCGACAAATGTCCTTGTTGGGTTGTTTACCAAAATCAGTTTTCTTGAACTGTCAATCGTTATCAGATAATTTTTATTTTGTATGCTGTGGACATCCATGATGTAACAATGAAAACCTGTTGCATATTTTTTAAAATACCCTTTTTTTTGTTCGTAAGGGACAGATGCTTGATGCCCTGCGTACGTTGCATGGGTAACGGTATAAGAGTATGATGCTGTTGAGTGAAACCAAGTATTTATCTGTTGTAAAAACTTAATGGCATCCTCTTTAGTGACATCCTCATAAACTGTATTGCCTTGTGGTAAATTAGCAAACAGGGGTGAGCATAAAAACAAAAAGGCTATGTAGATATTTTTATACATTATTTTTTTGGTGGGCTGTTACGGCTTTCTTTGATAGTCATAATACCTCTTTCAGTTTCTTTTTTTATACGAGTTAATTTTCCTTCTTCATCGTACTCATATCTTGTTGCATAATTTCTTTCATCTAATTCGGCCACCAAACGAAGTGTAACAGGATCATAAACATAACTTTTCATGCTTCCGTCAAAAGGAGAAAAACGAATATCATCAAAAAGTACGTCCCCACTGGCACTCACTAGGCGTGTTACCATAAAATAAGCTGTACTAGGTACAATAAAAACACCTTCCATTCTTTGCCAGCCATCAATTATATTACCGGAAGGATAAAAAGGCCCTGCAGTAGATATAAATGTGCCACCGGCGGAGGTAAAATCAAGGTAGATGGCAGGATTCGTAAAGGTAGTTTTAGAAAGAATCGCGGCATCTTCTCTCGCCCAGGCACTTACTAAATATTTTTTTCCCGGAATAGGTGCAAATGAATTTATGCAATAGCAAGAACCTTCTTGCGAAACCACTATAACGGTAGATGTAGCAATAGCCTGACATTCTCTAATTGAACTGATCCCTGTTACAGTATATATGGTTGTTACAGGTGGACTTGCTGTTACTGTAGCGCCTGTTGTTGCACTCAACCCAGTAGGCGGAGTCCAATGGTAGCTACTGGCTCCGGTTGCTGTTAAAGTAGCCGTTCCTCCGATAAATATACTAGCAGAATTTACCGAGATAGATGGGCTAACAACAGTTACTACCGCAGTAGCTGTATTCGAGCAACCAAAAGCTGTTACACCGGTTACTATATAGGTAGTAGTAACTATAGGATTAGCCGTTACAGAAGCCCCTGTGGAACTACTTAATCCTGTTGAGGGTGTCCATGAGTAAGTTCCGCTACTAGCGATTGTGTTAGCTCCGGCGGCACTTAGTGAAGCCGATTGGTTGCTACATATTGTTGCTGAATTAACTGTTATTATGGGGGTAGCATATACGGTTACGGTACTAAAAGCAGTACTTCTACAACCTGCCACAGAAGTCCCTGTAATAGTATAGACCGTTGTCGCAGAAGGTGTAGCTGTAGTGCTGCTTGCATTGGTATTACTGAGTCCTGTTATCGGTAACCAAGAATACGTATAAGTTCCGGAAGGATTAATAGTTGTGGTTAATACGCTTGAGTTTCCCGAACATAAACTTGCCGAATTAACCGTTAAAACCGGATTTGGATTTACCGTTACCGTACTTATAGCTGTTAAGACACATCTGGAAGCCGAACGAACAGTAACTGTATATTGCGTGGTACTTATCGGTGAAGCTATTACTGAATATCCGGTTGTACTGTTCAGTCCGGTTGGTGGAGCCCATATATATGTATAAGTACCTGCGGCATTTACAACTGCTGATAAAGTAGTTGAATTTCCAGAGCATATCGCTGCTGAATTTACACTCACATGCGTTACTGTAACCGTGCTGCTTGCCGCCGATGCACACCCTGACAACGTTGTTGCCGTAACTGTATAAATGGTTGTTGCTGTTGGTGTAGCTATTACTTGGGAAGAGTGCGTATTACTTAAAGTGGAAGCAGGTGTCCACATATATTGAATTCCACTATTAGGTGTAACATTTGCCGTTAAGGTTACTGAATGTCCCGGACAAATAGTAGGTGAGTTTACAGTTACGGTGGGTTTTGGATTTACCGTTACCGTACTGTTGGCTGTCGCAATACATCCCCCGGTAACAGAAGTAACTTTAACTGTATAATGAGTTGTTCCTCCCGGAGAAGCACTAACAGAAGCAGTATTTGTAGCACTTAATCCGGTAACAGGTGTCCAAGCGTAGGTGTAATTTCCGGTTGGGCTTACTGTAGTGGTTAAGTTTGCGGAATTTCCTGAACAAATTGTAGATGAGTTTACGGTTAACGTTGGAGTTTTAATAACCGTTACAGTAGAAGTAGCTATAGCTGTACAAGTGGTTGCAGTTGCGGTTCCTGTTACGGTATAAATGGTTGTGCTTGATGGTGTAGCTGTTACCGTAGAACCGGTAGCGGAAGATAAAGTGGCAGCCGGTGTCCAACTAAACGTATTCGCTCCGCCGCCAGCCGTTAGTTTTATCGATGTTCCTGAACATATGGTTGGAGAATTTACAGTTACAGTTGGAGGCGCGTTTACTGTGATTTTAATCGTTGAGCTATTGATACATCCTTGCGTAGAAGTACCTGTTACGGTATAAATAGTGGTTACAGTCGGATTCGCAGTTACAGTTGCTCCATTTGCAGAACCTGAAATAGCTGACGAAGGAGACCATGTGTAGCTTTGCGCAACGCTAACGCTTAACGTTGTTGTACCTCCCCGGCAAATAGCCGTTGTACCCGAACTTGCTGTTAAGAAAGGAAGTGGGTTTACGGTAACTGTAGAAGTAGCTATAGACGTACAACTATTTGCTGTTGCGGTAACCGTATATGTTTTTACGCCGGAAGTAGTAGGAGTTGCTGTAACGGTACTACCCGTGGAAGAAGATAAGGTTGCGGCAGGTGTCCAAGTATATGTGTTTGCCCCCGAGGCTATTAAATTTACTTGGCCGCCTAAGCAAACAGAAGGCGAGTTAACGCTTACAGTCGGTGTACTATTTACCGTTACAGTAGAAGTAGCTATAGCAGTACAACTGGTTGCCGATGACGTTCCAATTACCGTATAATTAGTCGAAGTTGATGGAGTGGCAGTTACCGTTGAACCGGTAGCAGAAGATAAAGTGGCAGCCGGTGTCCAACTATAGGTACTTGCTCCTCCTGCGGTCAGCTTTATTGATGTACCTGAACAGATTGTAGCAGAGTTTACCGAAACGGTTGGAGGCGCGTTTACTTTGATTTTTATGAATGCGGTAACTGAACAACCATTAGCGTTGATTACCTTAACAGAATAGGAAGCAGTACCAGATGTAATTGTAGGTGTTGAAATGATAGAACTGCCGGTTGTGGAACCGGATATTATACCTCCAGAAGCAGACCAACTATAAGAAGTTATACTTACATTACTTGTAACAACTGCTGTTAGCGTAACGGTTTGACCGGTGCAAATGGTATTGCTGCCAGCATTTGAAATATTTACAGAAAGTTGGCAACCTGATTGGGCTTTGATGGCTGATTG
>JBBRHI010000083.1:0-9406 GCA_038222995.1 Bacteroidia bacterium
AATTTACCGGCAAGGAAATTCTTTACCGTAATGGCTAAGGGTAACCCTACGGTTTTAGCCTTGGCAGTATGCACTTCATCATCACCAATTACAACCAACGATGAATTTAATTGTTTGTACACGCCGTTCAGCATGTATTCGAACTGGTGCTGCATCACGATCATATCTTTATCTCCCGGTTTAAGCAGCCATTTTTCTTCCAGCAAATGTTGCAATAATTCAGCCGGTGAACCTTCTTTTAAAGCAATAGGCTTATTAGAAAACAATTCCAGGTATTCTAATTTAGCTATCACCTCTTCGTCTATTTCAGCCCCCATAAAAGCAATCAGCTTTACTTTTGCTGTTGCATTTCCGTCAGGTAAAAAAGACTCTATTAATTGAGTATACGTCATAGAATCTGCACTCTTAATTTTATAGGTATCATCCGTTAAGCCCAACTTTACAAACACATTCCATGCTTTACAATAGCCCGGCATCCGCAAAGTGCCTCTTAACATAGTGGTAGTATCTTTTAATTCATAGGGCTCCTTGTAACTGATACTGTCACGGTTTGCATACCCGTCAAACTTACCGTAGCCTTCCATCTCAATGGTTTCAATTTGTGTATAGACGCGGTTGTAAGGAATAAATTTTAAGTTACCTTTATCCAAGAACTGTGCTGTTCCCTGCCCTGCCAACACTACGTTACGAGGATTCCAGCTGAATTTATAACCCCATGGGTTATCATTACTTTCAGGAGCTACAAGCCCGCCGCAAAACGATTTAAAGCCGGTAATTTTTCCGCCGATCGATTTAATATGGTGAATGACTTTCATAGCAGAGGCATGGTCAATCCCGGGATCTAATCCGCATTCGTTCAGTAATAAAATATTTTTTTGTTTGGCTTCCGCGTCTAATTCTTTCATGTCAGCACTTACGTAACTGGCCGTAGCCAAGTGCTTACCCAGCTTTACACAATTTTTTGCCACATCGGCATGCATAAACGCCGGAAGCATAGAGATCACAAAATCAGCCTGAGCTATTAATTTTTCTCTTAAAGCGGCATTGGTCACATCAAATTCAACTGCTTCAGCAACCTCTTTATAATTACTTATTTTGGCTTCAACTGCGGCTTTATTGGCATCTGCAATGGTTATTTGCCAGCTGTTTTTTTTAGCATGCCCAAGCAAATAGCTTATTAAACTTGAAGAAGAGCGGCCTGCACCGATAATTAATATTTTACTCATAACAATAATTTGTATCGCAAAAATAACCTTAAATTTGTTAACCGAACTTAATAAATGCTGCAAAAATTCATATTACTAACTATTACCGTCTTAGCGGGTTTTGTAGTAAGGTCACAATCAAATTCACTGGTTATTTTTAGTGATTTAGGCAATCCGTTCTCATTAAATGTAGACGGAGAAAAAATTAATACAATTCCGCAGTCAAACATCAAAGCTTACGGCTTAACTTGGGGTTGGCATCATGTAGAGATTAATACGGTGATTAACCAAAAAGAGTTTTTTTTAAAAGACTCCGTTTTATTTGTTAATAACCCAAAATACATTAATAAAGAATTTACATATGCTTTAACAGACAACGGAAAAAGACTGTCTCTTGAATTCAAATCTGTATCAGAACCGTCAGGCCCCGCTACACCGCCCGTTCCTGAACCGCCAAAAATAGCGGCGCCTGTAGTAGATAATAATACTTACGGTAATTTATATAAAGCAAAAAATAACCGCCCCGTATTTTTTCATAATTACGATGTACAAACCTCAACCTGCACTTTTGCTTTAAACGACAAAGACATTGCTTACGCTGTTACTCTTTTAAAAAGTTGCAATGATGAAGACAGAAAAATGGGTTATGTAAACGACATTGTTGATTTTAATTGTTATACAACGGCTCAGCTCCAACAATTGCTGCTTACGTTTACCGCTGAAATGGATAGACTAGCGATCGCAAAAAAAGCGTATCTGCATATTTCCGATAAAAAAAATATTCCTCAATTAAGCGCTGCTTTTAAATACCAAACCATTAAGGATAATTATACAACTTACATGGAAGACCAAGATAACCTTGCATTCCAAAAGAAAATGCAGTGTGTAAAACCTATAGAAGAAACTAAGTTTAATGAACTGTATGATAAAATTAAAACAGCAGGTTACGAAAATGAAAAATTGGCAGTTGCAAAAAAAGTACTCGTAAACGTATGCTTATCAACCGAACAAGTTAAAACAGTGTTAACTCTTTTTACGCATGATAGGGAAAAGCTTGAACTCCTAAAGCACATTTACAATGTTATTACCGATAAGGAAAACGCAAAAACATTGGCAGACCGGTTTCAGTTTACGGAAACAAAAACAGATTTTTTAAAAGTTATTTCTAACTAAAGCTTCATCAAACATGAGAGATATAAAACTTATTGTTACCGGCGTATTAGGCGCTAAAGCAGTGGCGTTGGGCGCTTTGGGTGCTCATTATTTAAAAGGCAAATTATCAACCGGCCTTATTACGCCGGATCAGCTTAACGGTTTTGATACTGCCGTTAAATACCAGATGTACCATGTATTGGCCATGTTGGCCTTAATACTTTTATCCAAACATATTACTCACAAATTTATTAATTGGGCTTATTGGTGCTTTTTTACAGGTATTATTTTATTTTCAGGCTCACTTTATTTTTTATGTACGCGCAATTTATTCGATGCCGAAGGACTCAGAATACTTGGGCCCATCACACCGCTTGGCGGCTTATTTTTTGTGGCCGGTTGGATATTAGTGGCATTATTAGGATTTAGAAAGCGAGAGCAGGTATTTTAACAAACCGAAGTGTTTTTGTTATTTTTTTGAAGATTTTTTAATGTGGACTAAAATCACTATTTTAGAACGTTACAAAGAATATATGAAAGCATTTTATTTAATTATTTTACTGATTACAAGCTATACGGCTTTTTCACAAAGAGGAAAAGACGGAGTCGGCAATATTACCTTGGTTAATACCGTTGTTAATGCTTATACACCGCTAACAGTGAATGTTAGTGCGGGTACAAATACACTTACTGTTGCAAGTTCAGCGGCATACAGTGTAGGAGACCTTGTAATGATTATTCAAATGCAGGGAGCAAGCGCATTAGGGAGTTGGGATAATATAGCAGTTGATATAAACAGCTCTATTCCAACCAATACCACAAACGGAAATATAACAAGCTATAATAATTCAGGGAATAACGAATTCGCCCAGGTTAGTTCCATCCCTAACAGTACTACCATTGTTTTGGATTGCGGCCTACAGTATAGTTACGATGTCTCTAAAGTTTATATGACGAGCCCGAACGTTTACGCGATCACAGTACCCGGAAATGTACAAGTTATAAGGGTTCCGCGTTATACAACTTTAACTGTAAGCGGAGCAGGCTCTATTACATGCCCGCAATGGGACGGAAGCACCGGAGGTGTAGTTGCCGTAGAAGTTCAGACAAATGCGACCTTGAGCAGCATTCCTTCTTTTAATGCAGCCGGTAAAGGATTCAGAGGAGGGGCAGTAGAAAATTCCACCACTTTTGGCGGCAATAAATGGGGTTCCCTGCAAGCTATACAGGGCGGCTATAAAGGTGAGTCAATTGCCGGAGACACAAATGTATATAAATCATACGCAGGCGTTTTTGGCAGAGGTGCGATGGCTAACGGCGGCGGCGGCGGCTGTGCTCATAATGCAGGCGGAGGCGGAGGTGCCAACGGAGGAATTATAACTAACTATAACGGTTACGGCAATACAGCTGCAGGCTATACAGCCGCTTGGAATTTAGAATCGGCAGGCTTTGCCACGAATACGTCTTCAGGAGGCGGAAGGGGTGGTTATACATTTTCTTCCAGTAATCAAAATGTAGCCACTAAAGCTCCCGGCAATACTGTATGGGGCGGTGACAATCGTGATAATGTAGGGGGTATGGGCGGCAGGCCGTTAGATTCCAGTACAGGAAGGTTATTTATGGGCGGCGGAGGCGGCGCAGGTGATGCTAATGACGGTTACGGCAGGCCCGGTGGAAACGGCGGAGGCTTGGTTTACATGATGTGTTACGGCAATTTATCAGGCTCAGGAACCATTGTCGCAGACGGTGCAGCAGCACTCAATACAATTAATTCCGGAATTGGCTGTACCGGTAAAGACGGAGCCAGTGGCGGCGGCGGCGGCGGTACTATTATTTTAAATGTAGCAGGGTCTATTTCGATGACTGCAGGAACCGCCTTAAGTGCGACGGGAGGAAAAGGAGGAAATCAAAATTACGGCTCAGGGTGTACGAGCACTGAAGCTTACGGGCCCGGAGGCGGGGGCGGGGGCGGATATATCGCTTCTTCAGGAACTTTACCCTCAAATAACAAGGCAGGAGGAGTTAACGGTATCGTCACCGGAAATCTCAGTAATGTAGCTTCAAACTTTCCACCAAACGGTGCCACAAGCGGTGGAGCAGGATCAAACGGAACAGCCGTTAATTATACACTTACAACATCTCCTGACCTTACGGTATGTGCCAATCAATCTTTTACGGTTAATGCATCTTCCACGCAACCCGGAGCTTCTATTAACTGGTTTAATGCTATAGCCGGCGGCACGGCAACAGCAGCAGGTACAACATACACAGTACCGGGTTACTCAACGGCAGGAACCTATACGTTATATGCCGGAGCATGCCCCGGTACTTACCGTCAGCCTATTATTGTTACCGTAACTTCAGGTTTGAGCATTTCGTCTACAAGTGCAACTGTTTGTGCAGGCTCAACCATCACTATAACAGCAAGCGGCGCAACTACTTACACATGGAATACAGGGGCTAACACAAACACCATTTCAGTATCTCCTTCTTCCACCACTATTTACACGGTTAATGGAACAACAGGCAGTTGCACGGGTACAGGTTATTCAACGGTTACCGTAAATGCCGCCCCGGTGCTTACTGTAAACGCATCTCCCGGCTCTATCTGCAGCGGCCAATCTTCTACACTAACGGTAACAGGTGCAAGTACTTATACATGGTCAAACGGCCCTAATACAAGTTCACAAACCGTTAGCCCTTCTAGCTCAACAACCTATTCTGTATCAGGCACTACGGCTGCAGGTTGTACAAATACTTTACCCGCTGCTGCCGGTGTCAGCGTAATCCCTACTCCAACAATTAGTGTTAACAATGCTACTATTTGCCCCGGGCAATCAGCTATTCTCACTCCTACAAGTAGCGCCGCATCTTATTCGTGGAGCACCTCGCAAACTACAAACACTATTTCGGTTTCACCGGCATCCACTACTGTTTATACAGTAACAGGCACAACGGGCTTATGCAGCGGAACAAGAACAGCCACTGTTACCGTAAACCCGGGGTTAAGCATTAGTGTCAATAATCCGACTATTTGCCCGGGGCAATCCGCTATTCTTACCCCTACAAGCAGCGCTACGTCCTACACTTGGAACACTTCACAAACAACCAATACTATTTCTGTTTCTCCCGCAACTACTACTTCCTATACTGTAACTGGTACAAATGCTGTATGCAGCGGCACACAAACAGCAATGGTTACTGTAAGCTCCAATGTAGCGATCAGTCTGGCATCTGCGACTATCTGTACAGGAACAGGTACAGTGCTGACAGCAAGCGGAGCCACAACTTACACCTGGAACACCGGGGCAACAACAAACACACTCAACGTAAGCCCTGCTACTACAACCGTGTACACAGTTACAGGAAGTATTTCCACCTGCACGGGTGCGGGCACATCAACCGTTACGGTTAACGCTTTACCTTCTCTCAGCATCACTGCTATACCTGCTACTGTTTGTGCAGGTCAGTCTGCAACACTAACCGCCTCCGGCGCTAATACTTATACATGGTCTAACGGCCCTACCACTGCTACGCAAACCGTTAGCCCCGGAGGTTCAACTACTTATTCGGTTTCGGGTACAAGTGTAGCGGGTTGTTTAAGCACGGTTCCGGCAACAGTTAATATAAGTATCACACCTATTCCAACAGTTAGTGTTAACAGCGCTACTATTTGCCCGGGGCAGTCCGTTGTTCTTACGCCTACAAGCTCCGCAACATCCTATTCATGGAGCACATCTCAAACAACCAATACTATTTCTGTTTCGCCTGCCGGCACTACTGTTTACACGGTAACAGGTGCAAATGGCTTATGCAGCGGTGTTCAAACAGCAACCGTAACTGTTGGGCCTAATATTACAATTACCGTAAACTCTCCTACTATTTGCGCAGGAACTAACACTTTGTTAACAGCAAGCGGCGCAAATACTTACACATGGAGCACAGGTGATAATACGAATGCTATTAATGTAAACCCTGCCTCGACAACCGTTTACACTATTAGCGGTAGCATAGGTACATGTACAGGTTCAAGCACTTCTACTGTCTCTGTCGATCCCGGTCCAAGCCTTACCCTTACAGCATCTCCGCCAAACATTTGTACCGGCCAATCAACGACTTTAACTGCAGTGGGAGCAGCTACGTATACATGGTCAAACATATTTTTTGGCAGTTCACAAACGGTTAGTCCCGGTTCAACTATCATGTATTCGGTTATCGGTAAAAACAGCGCGGGATGCACAAGTACAACTCCCGCAACTATTACCGTTAATGTAACTGCCACGCCTACAATCAGCGCTAATTCGGCAACCATTTGTGCAGGGCAAAGTGCTAGTCTTACTGCCAACGGTATTACAAGCTACACCTGGAGCACAGGTGAAACAACGCAAATCATTCATCCTTCTCCAAATACAACTACTACTTATACAATATCAGGTTCAAACGGTGGATGTGCTTCAGATGCAACAGCTATAGTTACCGTTAACCCTTCACCAGCACTATCTTTTATACCAAGCAATACTACAGGCTGTTCAACCTTATGTGTAAATTTTAATGATTTGATCAGCCCTTCCTCAAGCACTGTTTTCTATAATTTCGGAGACGGCTCCACAGGAAATGTTAGTAACCCTTCACATTGTTATACAAATACGGGTTCTTATACCGTAAGTACCACAGCTACCGATCCTTCAAACGGATGTTCTTCAAACTTTATTTTACCGGGAGGAATTACCGTTACGCCCAAACCGGTTGCTTTATTCAGTATACAGGAAGGAACGTTAGTAACTGAAGGAAGTACCATTCATTTGATTAATAATAGTACTAATGCCGTTAGTTATATTTGGACTGCCTGTAACTCGTCTTATGCAACTACTAATGTTACAACAGCTGTTTCAGATACCGGTAAATGTTGCATCTCTTTATTGGCAACATCCGGAGCAGGTTGCAAAGATACAATTACCAAATGTATTGAGGTGATCAATAATGCAACTATAAACATTCCTAATGTAATTACGCCTAATAATGATGCAAAAAATGATCTGTTCAGCATTAAAACATCGGGCATTAAATCCTTAAACTGTAGTATTTTTGACCGTTGGGGATTAAAAATGTATGAATGGGACGGCATAAACGGGTATTGGGACGGGAAAACAAAAGCAGGCGCTGCGGCTGTTGACGGAAGCTACTTTTATATAATTAACTATACCGACTTTAAAGATGTTTCTAAAACTGAGAAAGGCTTCTTATCTTTGTTCCGCAATTAAAGCCTTTTATTAATGAATGAATTCAGAGAAGAGCTTCTGATAAAGTTATCTATTCCTATCTATGCGCTTGTTATTGGTATAGAGATTTTTTACAGTTGGTGGCACGAAAAAAAATACTATTCCTCTAAAGGGCTTTTATCAAACATTTATTTAACGGTATTAAATTTTTCGCTCGATGTTTTGGTAAGAGGTATTTGCCTTGCTGTGCTATGGTATTTTTATCAATTTAAATTTACTGGAATTGATAAAAACAACCACCCTTTTCTATACTGGTCTGTTTTATTGATCTCACAGGATTTTATGTTCTATTGGCTGCACCGCGTCGATCATTACTGCAGGTTTTTCTGGGCAGTGCATGTAACACACCATTCGTCGGAAGAATTTAATTTAACGGTAGGCTTCCGGTCTTCGGTATTTCAGCCTTTATACCGTTTTATTTACTTTATTCCGTTATCGTTGTTTGGTTTCGATCCTTTAGATACGATGTTTATTTATGCCGCTACACAAATTTACGGCATCCTTATTCATACAAAAACGGTAGGTAATTTAGGTTTTTTAGAATGGTTTTTGTCAACGCCGTCACATCACCGTGTACATCATGCCAGCAATGTAAAATACCTTGATAAAAATATGGGGATGGTATTTATTATCTGGGACCGTTTATTCGGCACTTTTGCGAAAGAAGAGGAAGAGGTAAAATATGGTTTGACCACCAATTTAAATTCATACAACCCGTTTCATATGGTGTTTCACGAATGGAAAAATATAGGGAAAGATCTTAAAAAAGGACATACGTTTAAACATAAAGTAATGTATGTATTCGGCCCCCCGGGCTGGAGCCACGACGGCAGCACCAAAACAGCACGGCAATTAAGAAAAGAATTGCAGAAAAATAGTTCTATTTAACTATATTTAAATTATTATATTTTTTAAAACTATGTCAAATTTAGTAACTGCTTTTAAACGACTCACTCATTTTTTAAACCATAAATTATGGCGTGTGAGGCTGGATAAATTGGAAAAGAAGCAAGGCTTTTTTTTAAAGCAGTTACGTATTTTTATGCTTGCCATTAAAGGGTTTAACGAAGACAAGTGTATGCTGAAATCTACGGCGTTAACGTATTACACGTTATTTTCCATAGTTCCTATTATTGCGTTGGCTTTTGCCATTGCTAAAGGATTTGGATTCCAGGAAAATTTACAAAAACAATTATTAGAAGATTTTAGCGAACAACAGGATGTGCTGCAGCAGGCTTTTGTGTATGCCAATAAAATGCTCAGCAATACTAAAGGCGGTTTAATTGCAGGTGTGGGTATTGTATTATTATTATGGTCGGTCATGAAATTGCTTGGAAGTATTGAAAATAGTTTTAATGAGATCTGGGAAATAAAACGCGACAGGGTATGGACACGCAAAATAACGGATTATTTATCCATTATGCTTATTGCGCCTGTTTTTATAATTTTGTCGGGAAGCTTGACTGTTGGCTTAAAAACGGGATTAGATAATGTATCTTCAAGCTTTGCTGTACTCAGTCCCTTGGGTTTTGTGTTATTAAAGATCTTCGCATTTTCGTTAATGTGGGGCATGTTCATATTTCTTTATATGGCATTACCAAATACTAAGGTTAATATTAAAAGTGCTTTATCCGGCGGCTTCGTAGCAGCCGTATTATTTGAATTACTTGAGTGGGTTTATGTTTCATCGCAGGTTGGCGTAGCGCAATACAACACTATTTACGGAAGTTTTGCCGCTTTGCCTTTATTTTTAATTTGGGTTCAATATTC
>JBBRHI010000084.1:0-9276 GCA_038222995.1 Bacteroidia bacterium
GCGCGTTAATCAAATTAAAGCGCAAATCGAGTCAACTACATCTGACTACGATAAAGAAAAATTACAAGAGCGTTTAGCTAAATTAGCAGGTGGTGTTGCAGTACTTTACGTTGGTGCAGCTACTGAGGTTGAAATGAAAGAGAAAAAAGACCGTGTGGACGATGCGTTAGCAGCTACTCGTGCAGCAGTGGAAGAAGGTATTGTACCGGGCGGCGGTGTTGCTTATATCCGTGCAATTGCTTCTTTAGATAAATTAAAAGGATTGAACGATGATGAGAACACGGGAATTCAAATTGTACGTCGTGCTATTGAAGAGCCTTTACGTCAAATTTGTGCTAACTGCGGAATTGAAGGTTCCATCGTTGTACAAAAAGTAAAAGAAGGAAAAGACGATTACGGTTTTAATGCACGTACTGAGAAATACGAAAACTTATTGAAAGCAGGTGTTATTGACCCTACTAAGGTAAGCCGTATTGCTTTAGAAAACGCAGCATCGGTTGCAGCCATGTTGTTGACTACTGATTGCGTATTAGCTGAGAAAAAAGAAGAAGGTGCGGCAATGCCAATGGGTAACCCGGGCATGGGCGGTATGGGTGGAATGATGTAATCGTTTCGCTTAACTATAAATTTAAAACGCCTCACAGAAATGTGGGGCGTTTTTTTGTTAACTCATAATAATATAAATTTTACATTAAAAAAAATGAACAAAGAGCATTGTAATAAGATCAATTATGATCCTGCCAAAATCGTAATTTATACGCATTCAAAAGTTGATTCCTTTATAGGGATACCTATTGAGAAAAGTAATAAAATACGTAAATCTTACAAGTTTATAAAGAAGATCCTAAACAGAAAAGTGAAGAAGAAATTGAAGGAAATATATTTTTCTATAACCAAAAAGATGAATATTATGAGAGTAATCCAGAAGACAACAGAAGTTTTAAAATAATTGAATTAAAACCTGAATGGGTTAGAATTTCTAAATAATAAATTTCATTTTGGCTAACAAAACGTCTCACAGGAATGTGGGGCGTTTTATTTTTCAGTTCGAAAGAAGTCAAAATTATCTACGAATCGATGCTTTTCTTATCTCAAACTCGAAATATTTTTGAGTACGATCAGTGTAAAAATATTGCAAGTTGTTTTCTTCAGCATAGTTTATTAATTCGCCCCACTTTTTTTCTATTTGCGATTCACTATACTTCATATCATATACATTTGCATACATATTCGCAATATTATTATATCTCGCTTGTAACCTTCGATATGCAAAAAAAATGATAAGATAAAAAACGGCATTCTTTAATAATGTCACCAATCATATGAGATCGATAAAGGCAATAGCTTGCTGCACTTGAGGTTTTGTGGCATTCAGCTATGGGTAAATCTTGTATTGAACGTACATTATTGTAGCTTTCAGGGATTTCCGCTAGCCAAACATCCTGATTTTGTTTGGATACATGTGATTAATTCATAATTTACTATGTTTTAATTGTTTAAATAAAAGTACAACTTAAATCATTAACTTTTAGATAGGTCAAAATTATTAATCTGCATTGCTGTATTTGTACTGTAGCATTAATTCTCGTTATTGCTTCGCTCCGTTCGCAATCTCAAATATCGTTATGTAAATTGTAATGTATGAGATCGCGTGTGCTTCGAATGACAATAGAGCATTTGTAACATCTCGTCATGCTGAACTCGTTTCAGCATCCCTAACAAAGGCAATAATAGGTACGAGATCCTGAATCAAGTTCAGGATGACTATAACCTTATTAACATTTTATATAAATTGTATTAGACCGTTCGTGCCTCGATGACACGCTACGTTGCAAAACAATTAAAAACTCATAGCTTTGTTATAATCAATATCTAAAACTAATCTGATACTCTTTGTTCTTTATTTGGATGCATTACCTGCTTTTCATGTATGTGTATTACTTCCGAATTTTATAGCGGCGGCGGATCATGCTATAAGTGAATAACTGCAGTAATTCACCACCTGATTTTAAGTCTATCCGCTATATTTGCATTCGTTTCGTTATTAATAGTTTTTACAAAAGCATTCAATAAAACTTCGAGGTCACTTAGTATAATTTCATTTCTCATATGGACTCTTTGGTTTCTGAATATATTAACAAGTGAATCACTAAGTGCTGCTCTATCTTATCCCCTATTTAATAAACATTGCTCTTGTAATAGTAAAAGCCGTAAACAAATAAAAACTTAATTAACGCTAATCTGATACTAGTAAATAAATACTGTATGAGATCGCTTCGTGCTTCGCAATGACAATAGTAGCATTTGTAAAGTCTCGTCATGCTGAACTCGTTTCAGCATCCCTAACAAAGGCAAATAATAGGCATGAGATCTTGAATCAAGTTCAGGATGACTATAACTCTATTAACATTTCGCCATTACGAACGGAGTGAAGCAATCTCACAATTGGCCAATAAAAAACTATGTATGAGATCGCTTCGTGCCTCCCGATGACGTCTCTAAGAATAACAAAACCGTAATTAACTATTTAACATTCTCGGTTAATAACTCTCAACAAAAAAACGGCATAGTTTAAAAGTAAATCCAAAAAGCGTGTTAATAAATGTTGGCTTTACAAAGCGGTAACATATAACTTAATAATATGATCTACCTTTATATCACCACAAGCCGACATTTAAGCTTAAGCAAAGGATGGGATACGGCGGATTGCCATGGTTCATATACGAAATCAAAAAGGCTGCTTCTTACGAGGCAGCCTTTTTAATAAAAAATAAAAACTTATTGTTGGTTAGCGGTACTGCTTAAAGAAGAAATTTTTGTGATAGTAGCAGGTGTTGTTGATTTAACCGTAAAACGAAATGTGTAAACTGTTTTATCGTGATGCGCGCAATCATGATGGCCTGTGCAGTTATGCGAATGGTTGCAGTATTGGTTTCCGCATGCATGTTGGCAATTTCCGTTTTGCGGAGGTGTGCCTGCATTCGCATCATGGTGATTGCCGTGGCCTGCGCATGAACTTACTTCAATAACATCTGTTCCCGTAAAATTTGTTTTAGGCATATAATTAAGTACTGCCTCATCGTTTGTATTATCAATTTCACTTACTAAAAATGCCTGTGACTGTTTTGTGATGGATAAATGGGACTTACCGGATCCGAAATTATATTGATATGCTTTATTCATATCTACTGTAACATCAACGGTTTGATAGGTTGTTTTGCCTTCTGTATGTTTTTTACAAGCCGAAAAAGCAAGTCCTATTGTTAATGCTAGGATGCTTAAAGAAATTTTCATTTTCATGGTGCTATAATTTTGGTTGACTAAATTTACATCATTTTACAAAACGACTCTTAAAAAAACGGTAAATAGTCCTCTATTATAGGTAAACCGTGTAAAGAATTAACATCTTTAAGGCGTTTTTAGGGCGGCTCGAGCTATTCTTCTTTACCGGCCAGTACTACTACTATTTCTCCCTTAACTGTTTTGGCTGTAAAATGAGCGATCAGTTCATCTACGGTTCCTCTCGCGTTTTCTTCGTAAAGCTTTGATAATTCACGGGAAACAGATACGTGCCTATCTGCGCTTAAGTATTCTTTAAACTCCTGTAATAATTTTACTAACCTAAACGGCGATTCGTAAAAGATCATGGTACGTGTTTCTTCTTTTAAGGATAACAGCTTTGTATGCCTGCCTTTTTTTTGTGGAAGGAATCCGTAAAACACAAAGGTATCGCAAGGCAAGCCACTGTTAACCAAGGCGGGCACAAAGGCCGTGGCACCGGGCAACGTTTCAACGGCTACATTTTGCTTAATGCATTCGCGTACCAATAAAAATCCCGGATCAGAAATAGCAGGGGTGCCGGCATCAGATACCAAAGCAATCGATTTGTTGGAAGCGATCATTTCTACAATTTGGTCAACGGTGCTGTGCTCGTTATGCGCGTGATAAGAACGCAACGGCTTTTCAATTTGAAAATGCCTCAGCAAATGAATGGTGTTACGGGTGTCTTCCGCTAAAATAAGATCAACTGATTTTAGGACGGTCAAGGCCCTAAGCGTTATGTCTTCCAGGTTACCGATGGGGGTTGGAACTATGTATAATTTTGGTGTCATTTTATTTATTAAAAATACTACTTTTTATTTAACCGGTATAATTTGGGCGTGTTCGGCGGTAGCCGAACCGGGCTTTTCGTTGCAATCTTTTGTTCGTTCCTCACAAAAGGATTTTCACTACAATCCTTCACGCAGATTAATTTTAAATTTGATATATGTGTGAGGGATGCAAACGGAATCCTTTTGCCTGCCTCTTGCAAAAGATTGCAGTGACAGCCCGACGGCGCTGCCTTTTTGCGCCGGCACACCCAAAGCATCCTAATTTTTTTTACTCAGATCTAAATGCTCATCGCCGGTTTGATAAGGTAAATATGTAAAAATAAACTGGAACATTTCTTCCGTGGTTTGCATACTTTTTACACCTTCGCCTTGTGTTACCACCTTTGGCGGATGATTTGGGTTCAAGGGGTTTTTATCCGTATTATCAAAAGTACCGTACACATGAATGGTAGTGCCTGTGCTGATTTTTACAGGGTGTAAATAGGTGTAATAATATTGCCATTTAAAATCCCATTTATTGATCTTAATTAAAGGAATGGTATCACCGTTTTGTTTTACGGCAAATGCCCAAAACGATTTTCCCAATAAATGCATGTGCGGGTTAACGGATAAAATAGAAATGTCATATTTTAAGGTTGCCTGCGTGTGAAACGTTTCAACTTTATTGGGATGCAAAATTAATTCGGGCTCAATTTTAGAAATACCAAATGTTCCCAATTGCGTTTCATAAACAGGGCGCTTAGGCTTTGGACCGTAAAAAATATTAATGTAGGAACTGTCTAATACATCTTTATCGCTTGGCCCGTAGTGAATGTTTTTAAGAAGTATAACGGCTGTTTTATTTATTTTATAACCACCAATACCGGCAGGGTAAACAGGCGGTGTAAAGCCCGGTAAATAATATACGGTATTAGGCGTTAGTATAGGAAACGTACCATCATCATTTAAAATATTCATTTGAGCATATAGGTCTTTATAATCGCTGAACTCATCTAAAGCGTATGTTATCCCGTTTTGAATATTTTTCTTTTTACCGGCTGTATAATTAATTAAATGCCCGTTAACATGATGCACCAGTTTCCGTTGTGAAGGCACGAATTCAAAATAACTGACGAATGTATCTTTTGCTAATTGTACAGGCAATTTAATTACATAAAAATAATCGCTCCCGTTTCCTTTAATGGGCACATGATTTTTAAATTTAATAACGGTATCGGGTTTTCGTAAAAAGGAGCCGGTATAATACACCGATGGCTGAGGAACTTTTGATGCATCGCCTTCAGGAGCTCCGTCTTCAGCCCATAATTTTACCAGCTCAATTTCTTCGTCGGTTAATTTACGTTCACCTACAAAATGAGTGTAGTTAATATCGGCAGGCCACGGCGGCATATACCCGGTTTGCGTAACAAATTTTATTTTGTTGGCATTTTTTCTTGCATCCGCATAGGTCATTAATTCAAAAGGCCCGCTCTCCCCTGCTCTATGACAAGGCGTACAATTTTTGAAAATGATGGGTGCTATATCTACAAAGGTAGGGTTAGAGTTATGGGTTTTTTGAATATTGTTGTCAGAGCCGGTTTCGCAAGACAACATTAAAATTATAATAGGTACAAGTCCAACCGGTTTAAAAGAATAAAATACCGGCGTCTTCAAAAAACTGAAAACGAAAAACCTTAAACGAAAAACTCCTTCCTTACTCCTGTACATACACCCGTTTCACTCTTGTGGAGATATTAGTCAGTACCTCGTAAGGAATAGTTTCCATAGCGGCGGCCAATTGCATGAGCTGCTCATTGGTTTCAAATACAATTACGGCATCACCTTCTTTGCAATCAACGCCTGTTACATCAACCATGCACATATCCATACAGATATTACCAATGGTTTTGCAGGCTGTATTATTAATAAACACTTTAAAATTTCCGTTACCCGTTTTACGGCTTAAGCCATCTGCATAGCCAATAGGTATTGTTGCTATGGTTATATTTTTTTCCGCAATGCCTTTCCGGTTATACCCTACTGTATCTCCTTTTTTAAGATCCCTTAATTGGGAGATGCGTGTTTTCAGGCTGCTGATGTTTTGGAGATGCTGTTTTTCGAGTTCGTTAAAGCCCACGCCGTACATGCCAATACCTAAGCGCACCATATTGTAATGCGCCTCTTTAAAACGCGTAATGGCACCCGAATTACAGATGTGTTTAAGGGCCGTATATCCTAATTCATTTTCAATTTTGGAAGCCATTTTTTCAAACGATGCAATTTGTTGATTGCTAAATTCATCAAACACTTTACTGTCGCTTGCCACTAAATGTGAGAAAATACTTTTAATTTTTAAAGCCGGTTCTTTTTTTAATAATTCGCACAATTCATTTACCTGTGATTGGTCGAAGCCCAAACGGTGCATACCTGTATCTAATTTAATATGCACCGGGTAAGGTTCGGAAATAGCTTTGTTTTGTAACGCCTGTAAAAATTCATGTACTACTTTAAACGAAAACAGTTCGGGTTCCAGTTTATAATCAATCATATCATCATAAGATGATTCTTCGGGGCTCATTACCATGATCGGTAAATGAATGCCCGCTTTTCTTAGCTCAACGCCTTCATCGGTATAAGCCACCGCCAAATAATCAACATGATGGTGTTGTAAGGTAAACGCTATTTCTGTGCTGCCGCTCCCGTAACCGGTTGCTTTTACCATACACATCAGCTTCGTGTTTTTCGATAATTGAGAACGGTAAAAATTAATATTGTGGACGAGGTTATTTAAATTAATTTCTAAAACCGTATCATGGCTTTTTTGTTGCAGCTGTTTGCTGATGGACTCAAAACCAAAGCTGCGGGCTCCTTTCAACAATATAATAGCATTATGGAATTGCAGTTCGGCATTAGTTTTGCTCTCCGTAATAAACGCCCCGGCGGTATCAAAAAAGTGAGCGTGCGCCGGAAATAAATTTCGTTGCAACGACAGTTCTTTCCCTATCCCAATAAACACATCAATATGAAATTGGCTTAATAATTTAGCGACCTGCGTGTATAATTCCCTGCTCAGTTTACCGCTTTGCTCTATATCCGATAAGATCACGATCTTTTGTCCGCCCCGGTGTTGCTGCTTTAAGTGATGTAAAGCAATTTCCAGGGCGTTGATATCTGAATTATAGAAATCGTTGATGAGTATGCAATTGTGGTTTCCTAATTTTAATTCCAAACGCATTTCAACCGACTGTAAAGCCGGCATGCGCTTTTGAATTTCACCGGCAGGAATATTTAAATATAATAATGTTCCCCAACACGTCATTGTATTATCAACACTTGCAAAATCTGTAAAGGGCACTGTAATATGTATTTCAGATCCTTTATAGCGAGCGCTTATGTTAGTTTTTGTACCTTCATTGCTGGTTTGTATAATTTGTAAGTCGGCATGTTCGTGTTTTGAAATAATAAACCATTTATCACCCTGCAACAAGTGCGTGGAATTTTGAGGCAATGACAATGCGTTTACAATTACTTTTTCACTTTCCGAAAACAGGGTAAGCTTTTCTTTTAGTTTTTGCATGGGGTCTGCAAAGCCTTCGTCGTGGGCACTTCCCAAGGAAGTAAGGATGCCGAGCGTTGGATGAATAATGTTCTTTAAAACAGCCATCTCGCCGGGTTCAGAAATTCCCGCTTCAAAAATACCAAGTGTATGTTGCTTGTTTAACTGCCACACCGATAAGGGAACTCCTATTTGTGAGTTATAGCTTTTAGGGCTCCTGGCAATACTGTAATCCGTTTTTAATAATTGGTACAACCATTCTTTAACAATAGTTTTACCGTTACTGCCTGTTATTCCTATTACAGGAATTGTTATATGCCGCCTGTGATGCGCTGCCAGATCCTGAAGCGCAGCCCGCGTATCGCTAACAATCAGAAAACAAATACCTGAAATGCCTTTACAATTTTCGGGTACATAATTCACCAAAAACGTTTTTACGCCTTTTTGGATCAATGAAAAAATATATTGATGCGCATCATTACGCCCTGTGACAAGTGCTATAAACAACGTATCTGCAGGCTCTGTGAGCTGCCTGCTATCCGTTAAAAGAATTTGCAGTTCATACCCGGCAATATCTCCTGCTATTTCGGCTCCCGTAATTACTGCTATTTCCTTGGGTTTATACAAACTAAAAAGTGGTTTATCTCTTACAAAATAAACCACTTTTAACCGGATTCCCTAATTTTTTAGGGCTTTATGATTAGGAGTTAACCAATAATTTAAACCCTTTACCGTGTATGTTCACGATCTCCACTTTTGAATCTTCTTTAAGGTATTTACGCAATTTAGCGATGTACACATCCATGCTTCGGCCATTGAAGTAATTATCATCATGCCAAATGGTTTTTAACGCAAAGTTCCTGTCCAATACATCATTTTTATGTACACATAATAACCGCATTAATTGGCTTTCTTTGGTTGTTAGCTTTTGCTCGGCGCCGTTATGCGCTAACGCCTGTGTTTCCGAATTAAATGTATAATCGCCTATGGAAAAGCTTACATCTGCCGTGTTATATACTCTTTGCTTGTTGCTCCTACGTAAAACGGCCGTAATACGCGCCATTAATTCGTCCATACTGAAAGGCTTGGTAATATAATCGTCGGCGCCTGAATTAAAACCTTCAATCGTATCTTCTTTCATGCTTTTGGCCGTTAAAAATATAATAGGTACGCTTTTATCGCTTACTCGTATCTCTTTAGCTAAAGTTAATCCGTCCTTAACGGGCATCATCACATCCAAAAGCAACAAATCATATTCCTGTTTACAAAATGCATCAAAGCCTTTTTTACCATCAGTCGCCAGTTTTGTATCAAAGCCTTTTGCTTCTAAATATTCCTGTAATAATGTTCCCAAATTTGGATCATCTTCCACTAATAATACTTGTGTTTTTACATTTTCCATAATTATATTTATCTGTATTTAACTAATGTACGATTTTATAAGGCATTAGGATTTTGAACGTACTTCCTTTACCCTGTTCACTATCTACATGAATTGTGCCATTATGTTTTTCAACTACTGCTTTTACGTAACTTAAGCCTAAACCAAAGCCCTTTACATTATGAACATTACCTGTCGGAACCCTGTAAAATTTATCAAAAATTTTCCTTAGGTTGTCTTTACTTATG
>JBBRHI010000085.1:0-9273 GCA_038222995.1 Bacteroidia bacterium
TCTATCTCATCCGACGGAAGATTTTTATTTTTTGCGTCGGAGCGTGCCGGTGGCTTAGGAGGAAGAGACTTATATGTATCTGAAAAAATTGACGGTGATTGGGGTCCTGCCAAAAATTTAGGTCCCAAAATTAACACACCATATAATGAAGATGCCCCGTTTATTCACCCCGACGGTATAACCTTATTTTTTAGTTCAGAAGGGCATAAGAGTATAGGCGGTTACGATATTATGTATTCAATAAAAGAAGAAAATGATTGGATAGAGCCGTTAAGTATGGGTATACCTTTAAATACCACTGAAGACGATCGTTTTTATGTGATTAATGCGAAAGGTGACAGAGGTTATTTTTCTTCTAACAGGGGTGGAGCCGGCGGAAAGGGAAAACAGGATATTTATACGGTTGAACCCGGTATATTAGGAGAGAAGCCGATTTTAGCGCTTTTAAAAGGAAATGTTTTTGCTGACGATAAGCCCACCGAAGCAAAAATTGAGGTCAATAAAAAAACAACAAACGAATCGATCGGCCCTTATTACGCTAATGCAAAAACAGGAAAATACCTGATGGCATTATCTCCCGGTAACGGATACAAAATACGTATTATAGTAAGTGTGCCGGGATTTGAGCCTATTGAAGAAGAAATTGACGTTGAAAAACTCACTAAATTCGTAGAGATAAAAAAAGATTTCTACGTGTACTCACCGGGTTATGCGAACAAAAAAACTCAAAAATCGGTTAAGTCAATTTTGGATAGTTTACTTGGAACATCCACCAATATAGAAGATTTTAAAAATGATGCTACTTTAAATAATATTCTTGACGCTAATACGGCAAAGCCTGATAGTGTAAAACCAAACTTAAGCCCTTGTAACGGCGGTGTAGTGCCTGACTTTAGTGCTTTAAAAGGAAAGTCGCTTAATGTTCCTGAAAATTATAAAAAATTATTGGAGATAGCCGGAACAACCTGTGCAGAAGGCCTTGTGTTTAAAGTGCAAATTGCAGCGTACAAACATCCCGAAAATTATAAATACAGTCATTTAAAAGAATTTGGTGAGCCTGAAATAATTAATTACCAGGACAGTGTTACGCGTTTCACTCAGTTTAAACTTCCTACACTTAATGAGGCAGAAGCAGCCCGGCAAAAAATTATAGCCAAGGGTCAAAAAGACGCATGGATTACAGCACTTATTAACGGGAAGCGTTATACCCTGGAGGAACTAATACTGGTTAACTTTATGGGTAAAGCCGTAAACTAGTTTAATACTGCATATACTTTTAAAAAGACGATGTTTAACAATAGGCATCGTCTTTTTTAATCTATTTCTTAATAAAGTATAATAAGGACGTTAAGAAATTTTAAAATACGGACATTTGCGATCCGGTTTTTAATTTCCGACGTAACTTTGTATGAGAATATAATTTTTGAAATCATGGACAAGATAAATTGGGAAGACGTTGAGGCATTAGAATCTATTGCTAACCAATGTATAAAAAAAGGAAAAGAAGTAGGTCAGGCACGAGCAGCATTAAAAGCGATTTATGGTTACAACATAACTTATAATGATGAAGGTGATAACGAGGAAAATGTTTCCTGTAAAAGTGACCATTCTAAGTATCAGCCATAAAAAATGCCCCGCAATAAATGCGGGGCATTTTTTTAAATATAATTTGATTAATTATTCAGCATTACCGGCATTACCAGCATCAATACATCCTCTGCAGGATTTGCTTTTTGTGTAGGAACTATAATACCCGCACGGTTAGGAGCGCTCATTTCAATAGTTACTTCATCACTTTCCAGATTAGTAAGCATTTCCAGTACAAATTTAGAATTGAAGCCTATCTCCATATCTTCACCGACATAGGTACACATTAATGTTTCATGGCCTTCATTAGCAAAATCTAAATCTTCCGCAGAAATAGTTAAACGGCTTCCCGCTATTTTTAAACGAATTTGGTGAGTTGCTTTATTAGCAAATACACTTACACGGCGTATAGCGCCTAAAAAAGAAGTTCTGTCAACCGTTAATTTATTAGGATTTTGTTTTGGAATAACCGCCTCGTAGTTAGGATATTTTCCGTCTATTAAACGACATACTAAATTAATATTTCCGAAACTGAAATAGGCGTTGGTTTTATTAAATTCAACTTTAACGGCGTCATCAATACCCGACAATAAACTTTTTAAAACATTTAAAGGTTTTTTAGGCATGATAAAAGCTGCGGAAGCGCCAGCCTTAGCATCGTTGCGCGTATAGCGTACAAGCTTGTGTGCGTCGGTTGCTACAAAAATAGAGTTCTCATCATTGAACTGGCAAAATACCCCGCTCATTACAGGCCTTAAATCATCATTGCCTGTTGCAAAAATAGTTTTGTTAATGGCATTACCTAATACATCACTTTTAATAATAACGGATGTAGGAGCCTCTACTTTAGGTAATTTAGGATACTCATCACCATTATGGCCGGTTAAAGTATAATCCCCCGTTTCGGTTTTTAACTTGGCACTGAATTTTTTTGAATCAATGATAAAAGAGATCGGCTGCTCGGGTAAATTGCTTAAAGCTTCCAATAACGTTTTTGCCGGTATGGCAAGGTTCCCGTTTTCGGTAGAATCCACTTTAATGCTTGTAGTGATCGTTGTTTCCATATCACTGGCATATAAAGTTAATCCGCCGTTATTTAATTCAAATAAAAAACAATCCAAAATAGGAATGGTATTGCTTGAATTTAATACACCGCTGATAGATTTTAAATGTTTTAAAAGTGTGGAGGATGATACTACAAAATTCATATATAATTTTACTTAGAGTTATAATTAATTAAACGTCAATAATAATATTCAGATAAATCGGAAAGTTATCTAACTACCAAATTTAACGATATGCTTTATGGAAAGCCCTTTAAAAGGTGTGTATTTATAAACTACTTTTTAACATTACTTTCGGCGCAGGAAATACTGATAGGTTTGGAGCATTTTTCCGAATACGAAGTATTGTGCTACTCCGTAATCTGCACCGTTATTATATTTTACATACAACCTATCCGGATCATACTTATAATCAACTCCGTAATTTTTATTTTGTGACGGTATGGAGAGCTTATGATAAAATTGAGAAACATTTAACGTGTTATTCCTGTCAGTGATAGTAAGGGTTGCAAACGGAACGAGAGTGCCAAGGGAATCAGCGAGTTTTGTTTTTTTATCAAGTACCACTTCGCAGTTTACATTTTGAAAATAGGCAATGTATTGTTTTATTTTTTCTTCATCAAAAGGAAGCTGTTGCCCTTTAATTGTTTTTAAGCCAAAGCGCTGCATACTAAAAAGGTCGATTATAAAAGAAGAATCAGGGATCTCATGAAGTTCTAATTTAATTTGTTTTAGTTGCGGCGGCCTGTAGTTGATCATTAACCGGTCTCTCCAGTCTTGCTCATCCGTAAAATAGCGTGTGGTTAAAAATCCTTCAAAGCCGGGTATGTGAGTTATAAAGGGATCTTTATAATTCTCATCTGTTTCAGGGTTGGTCAATAACATATAAGTTCCGGTGTGGTCCTGTGTATTGTTTCCCACATAATACTGTTTAACTTTTGTACCCTTACTGTACAATTCAATTTTAGTTGATTTCCCTGCCAATAATTTAATCACATTGTCTCTGCTGCTTTTAGATACAGGTGATTTTACTTCCACCATGTTTACGGTATAAAGCAATAATTCAATTGCATCAGGTCGTACAGGATATTTTCCGTTTAAGAGCCAGCCTGTAGGTTTTCGTTCCAGCAAAATAGATTTACCTTCTTTGTCTGCTAAAAATAGTTTATCTATCGACGCCGTATCTTTTAATCCAAAATCGCTGGCTTCCTTGTCGATGGTAGAAGTTTTGCCTTTACTCTTATAAACAAAAATAGCTGCAACAACTAAAACCAGTAAAATTAAAACAGTAATGATTGAGCTTTTTTTCATAGTGTGTATCTTCTTTATTTGAGGGAAATTAAATTAAGTATGTTATTGAAGCAATCTGCCGGCGATTAGTTGCTGTATTTTTTCTTCCGGATATAAAACTGAATCAATCCGAAAAGTAAAATAATAACCAAAGGTAAACCTACATTTATTAATTTCCATTTAGTAGGTTGTAACGCTATTTTCTTTTTATCCAGCAACCTTAATTTTACTTCGCGTGAACGCAGTTGCAACAGGCCTTCATCATCCAATAAATAATTCATGCAGTTCAATAAAAATGTTCGATTAGCAAATTGTTCATTCATATACGAATCAAAGCCTAAAGGGTATACTTTCCCGGTGCTGCGCTGGTACTCGTTCTTGGCAATGTCACCGTCGGCTACTACGATCATACGTGTTGGCTTACCGTTGCCCATTACATCAAATGCTTTATCTTCCATAAATGCGCTCGGGATCCTGTTCTTAAAAACAGATTCAAAACTGCCTTCCAATAAACAGGCAACATTTTGAAACGAATTGATGTATTGTTTTTCGTTAGGTTTGTAACGAATCATGCCTACGTTTACGCGCGTAGGTGTTGCCTGTGTTTTTGTATATTTAGAAGTTTGCAGCAGGATCGTTTTTTTAATTCCCCTTGCAGAAATGGTGTCCAGCGTGCCGATAAATTCAGTACGAATAAGATCGAGGTTTTTAACGATGGGATGATTTGATACCGGGAGCAGTAAAGGATAATATACCCAAGGAAACGGCTGGAAATCCGGCTGATCTTTTTTAAACCCTACGTTAATAGGCACCCGTGAGCATTGCAGATCCTGCACCAGTAAAGGGTTCAACCTGACGCCGTATTTAAATAAAATGTCGTCGAGGTTTAATTCATTTTTAAATCCTAACGTATAGCCTCTCGTATTTAATGTATCGCGATTTACATATACCGGGTCTACCAGCCAAAGGGCTTTGCCGCCGTGCATAATGAACTGGTCAATTAAAAATTTTTCCTTATCACTGAAAGCAGAATCGGGTTGCGCAATTACAATAGCGTCCGCGCCTTTTAAAGCGTATAATTTATTGTTCATTACCACACGGCTTACTTTGTAGTACTCGGTTAACGAATTCATAAAATCTGCGGAGTAAATTGTATCAAGCTCGCCGTGCCCTTCCAGGAAAACAACTTCGGGCTTCCTGATTATTTTTGTTTTTCGGATACTGTTGGATAACCCGTATTCTAATTCCTCTACGGAATTATTAATGCCTTGATCCTGAGAAAAACCTACTTGTTTTTTATAGATCTGCCAAACTGTTTCTTTACCCCTGTACGATACGATAGCACCCGGCCAAATGTACGTTTCCGATACTTTTTGAGAGCTTCTGTCAATGATCTGTTCAGGAACGATTCCTTTTTGAAATAACTGTTTTTCTATTTTGTCAACTTCTTCTTTGTTCGGGTTTTCTAAGGGGTTTATAAATTCGTATTCAATTTTATCGCCCGAAAAAGCCCTGTATTCGTCTAACAATTCTTTCGTTTCATTACGTAAGCGCGTAAAACCCGGGTTGAAATTTCCTTGCAAATACACCTTAATGTAAATAACATCATCCACTTCTTTTAATAACTTACGCGTTGATTCTGATAAGGTGTAGCGTTTTTCGGAGGTAAGATCGAAACGTTTAAATAAAAAAGAACCCACAAAATTGATCAATACTAAAATAGCTGCTACTGCAAGGAGCATGGCAACGTCTTTTCTTTTTTGTATAGAGGTACTTTTATCTTTTACCATTTTCTGCTTTGTAAAACTAATTTTGATAATAAATTAAATAAAGCAATAATGCTGAGAAAATAAACAATATCTCGCGTATCAATCACACCGCGGCTCATGCTGAGGTAGTGTTCGTTCATGCCCAATCCCTTTACAAAAGCATCATATTTACCGAATATGCCGGATGAAGAAATAAATTCAAAACCGATGTAAGTTATAAAACATAAGAGCAATGCCATAATAAAGGCAATGACTTGGTTCTCTGAAACTGCCGACGCAAACGTTCCTACCGCTACAAAGCCGGCACCTAAAAACAATAAGCCGATGTAGGATCCCCACATGCCGCCCGTATCAATGTTTCCCTTAGGATAACCTAATTGATACACAGAATAAAAATAAATAAGCGTAGGCAATAAAGACACGATCACTAAAATAACACCCGCTAAATATTTTGCCATTACAATTTGCATTTCGGTTAAAGGGCGCGTGAGCAGCAGTTCAATAGTGCCTGTTTTTTTCTCTTCCGAAAAACTACGCATGGTAATAGCCGGTATTAAGAACAGGTATACCCATGGAGCCAGTATAAATAAGGAATCTATGTTTGCAAACCCATTATCCAGTACATTAGAACCCGCACTTTCGGTAGGCACTAACCACATAAAAGTACCAATGCCCGTTATAAAAACACCAATCGCAATGTAGCCGATGAGAGAACTTAAAAAACTGCGTATTTCTTTTACCAGTAGTGTAAACATATAGGTTTCAAAAATAGTAATAGATTTTAAAATATACTATCTATATTATCCGGCTAACCCAAAAATTAGATTAATTTTACATATTTCCTTTTTGTTTGTGGGTAAAGTCTTTTTTTATTGTAAGAAGCTGTATTTAGTGGGTATAACGCTCTTTTTGTCGTGCGGTTTATTTTCTCAAAACAGCATTAAAGGTTTAGTAACCGACACAGCCGGTAACCGATTTCCGTTCGTTAATATTGCTTTACTGAATGCCGCTGACAGCTCAAATGTAAAAGGCACCATCAGTGATGAAAACGGCAATTATGAATTTACAAAACTTAAACCCGGCAATTATAAAGTAAAGTTTTTTTCAGTGGGCTATTCGCCCGCGTACACCGAAATACTTCCTGTTGACAGTACTTCCCGCGTTATTATGCCGCCGGTGCAATTAAAAGCAGGTAATATAAATTTAGAGGAAGTATCCGTAACATCTATTAAAAAAGTAATTGAATTTAAAAACGGAATGACGGTTTTAAATGTGGAGAACAGTATCATGGCTTCGGGTAATACGGTATTGGATGTCTTAAAAAGAATTCCCGGAGTAACGGTCGATAATAAAAATAATATTTCCATTTCAGGCAAACAAGGCGTGCGAATTATGCTCGACGGAAGAATGCAACAATTATCTATGGAACAGATCGTATCCATGATGAGCGCTATGTCGGCCGATCAGCTCACTAAAATCGAAGTTATGAAAAGCCCGCCCGTAAAATATGATTCGGAGGGGAACGCAGGAATTATAAACCTTGTTACTAAAAAAGTAAATACAAAAGGATACAGCGGCAGCATTAATTATAATCCGGGTATGGGCCAGCGCTTTGGTAACTCTATGTACGGCACTCTTAATTTTAAATCAAACAAACTGACTGTGTTTAGTAATATTAACCCCATGTATAAACTATTTTACGACCGGTATGACTATCATAAATATGTGACGTATAATGGTAATACAACTGTATTTGATCATACGGGCGACCATGAGAATTTACGAAAATACATTAACGGAAAAATAGGAGCTGATTACGCGCTGACGAAAAAAACAACCGTTGGCGGGTCTGTTGGAAACACGCTAAACAACATTAATCCTATTGAACACGGGTATGTTGCCATTAACGGTTTTGATGATGTGGGCTTTGACCATTATCACTATGTTACCAATGAAAAAACAATATGGACAAACCCCGTATATAATTTTAATGCAGAGCATAAATTTGACACATTGGGTACCAACCTGAGTCTGTCTGTTGATTATACCGGGTTTAACACTAATTCTAAGAGAAACAGCGAATCTGTTTTTTTGAAAAATGATAATACGTATGCAAAGCCCGAGCAAAATTATACATCAACGAACAATGCGCGTATACATATTTTTACTCAAAAACTGGATTTTCAAAAATACATTAAACCCACGTGGTTATTGGAAACAGGTGCTAAAACAACCTTCGTTAATAATAATACCGATTTTTTATTTAACAGGCAGGATACCGTAACAGGGGCCTATTATTCGGATACAAGCTTTTCAAATAATTACAGGTATAAGGAAACATTAATTGCAGGATATATTAATTTTAGAAAAGAGTTTAAAAAAGGAAGTTTAGCTTTGGGTGTAAGAGCAGAAAACACAGAGATTACAGGCAACAACCTGACAAACGGTTTTAAGTTAACTAAACGGTATTTAAATTTTTTCCCGAATGTATCCTTTGATTATCAATTAAAAGACAAACATGCTATTCAGTTTAATTATAACCGAAGACTTGACAGGCCCGATTATTCGCAGCTTAATCCCTTTAAGCGGTTTGAGGATCAGTACGCGGTAGCCGCCGGAAATACCTACCTTAATCCACAGTACAGTGATAACTTTGATTTTGTATACGTATATAATCAGTGGATTACCAATAGTGTCGGCTTCGCCCATTTTACGCACCTTTTTTCTGACGTGTCTTTTCAAAACGACAGCACTAAGATCACGACGTTTACACAAATTAACCTTGACCATAGTGATTATTTTTATTACAATTTGTTTTTACAAAAACAGCTCAAGCAATGGTGGAATATAGAGTTTTCATTAAATATATTTTACGTGACGTATAAAAGTAAGATCGGTTCTTCTACTTTAAATACCAATGCGGTTTCATCAAACATTTATTTTAATAATGATTTTATTTTACCTAAAAATTTTAAAATTCAATTAACGGGGCATTACAATGCACCTACAACCTATGGTGCAAACCATAATAAAGCCAACGGCAGCTGCGATTTCGGAATAAAAAAATCGTTTTATAAAGAAAAATTCAATGTCATGCTCCAGTTCATGGATATGTTTTATACCGATATCAGCCGCACAGCTTATAAATTCGATACTCAAAATTATACTTTTAATTCGCGGGATGATACACGAAGATTTAGATTAACTTTGAATTATAAATTTGGAAAAATGACCATACGCGTTAACGAAAAACACAGTAACGAACAAGAGTCCACACGTCTAAAAAAAGATTAATATATGAAGTCCTTTGCTAATTTTATTTCTTACTTGTTTCACCCCTTACTAATAGCCACTTACGGGTGTTTACTAATATTTTTCGGCTTAACCAACAGTATTTATTATGCCTTTACACCTTTAAAATTAAAGCTTGTGATAACGCTTACTGTTTTTGCCTTTACGTTTTTGTTGCCTGTATTAAACATGCTTATCCTGTATAAATTAAATTTCATCACGTCTTTAAAATTAGAGGATAGGAAGGAACGCATCGTTCCCTTGTTTATGAC
>JBBRHI010000086.1:0-9235 GCA_038222995.1 Bacteroidia bacterium
AAATCATGGGCATTAACAGATTTATATGCTGCCGGTAAATCACTAAACCTGAGTCAGCAATCATTTGTATTCTGGTGTATCTTTTTAGCCTTCGGTATCAAAATGCCTATCTTCCCTTTACACACATGGCAGCCTGATACCTACGTAACAGCACCGACCCAAGGCACTATGCTGCTTTCGGGGATCATGCTTAAAATGGGAACATTCGGGTTAATAAAATGGTTAATGCCTATCACCCCTTTAGCCTTAGAAAAATGGGGAGGTTTAGCAATCGGCCTAGCGGTATTCGGAATCGTTTACGCATCTTGTATTGCTATTGTTCAAAAAGATTATAAACGATTAATCGCTTATTCCTCTATTGCTCACGTTGGTTTAATTGCGGCGGGTATTTTATCCGGCAATCAGCAAGGGATCCAAGGAGCCGTTATGCAAATGCTTGCTCACGGTATTAATGTAGTTGGTTTATTTTTAATAGCGGATATTTTAATGCGTCATACCGGAACGCGTAATATTGATAAGCTAGGCGGTATCAGAAGCATGAACGGAAATTTTGCCGTGTTATTTTTAGTTGTTTTATTAGGCTCGGTAGCCTTGCCTTTAACCAATGGTTTTGTAGGCGAATTTTTATTAATAAACGGAGTATATCAATACGGTGCTTGGGTAGCGGCATTTGCGGGCTTAACGGTTATTTTGGGAGCAGTATATATGTTACGCAGCTACCAGGCTATTATGTTAGGCGAACGCAGAGATTCAGCAATCGCTTTCGGATCATTAGTGTCGTCAGATAAATTAGTATTATATATAATTTGCTTAGCCATTGTGGTTTTTGGAGTTTATCCTAAACCATTAAATGATTTAGCGGAAGAAGGAACAAAAGCAATTTTAACTTACATTAAATAAAATAATTGACGATCTACGGTTGTGTAGATCTTAAATCTTTACTCACATATGAAAGGTCTTTTTATAATAAGCGGATTAGGAATTTTAGCCATGCTGGCAGAGATTTTTAAATTCAAAAAATTACTGTATCCATTAGTCTTGATTGGTATACTGGCGGCTTACGCATGTAATTTTATGGAATGGAATAATAACCTGAACATTCCGATGTTCGGTAATATGATCCGTTTTGATAATGTAGCGTTGGCTTTCAGCGGTGTAATATTGGCAACCGCTTTTTTCTGGTTTATTTTAGCGAACGATTATTTTGAAGAAGATCATGTAACCGATCATTTTGCTTTAGTTTTATTTGCTTTGGTTGGCGCGTTAATGCTAACTTCTTTCAGTAATATGACCACCTTATTCTTAGGGATCGAAATTTTGTCTATCCCTATGTATGTGCTTGCAGCAAGTCGTAAAAGAGACTTGGCTTCCAACGAAGCAGGGTTTAAATACTTGATCATGGGCTCCTTTGCATCGGGATTTTTATTATTCGGCATCGCTTTAATTTATGGCGCCACCGGAAGTTTCGACTTAATGGCAATTCGCTCATTTATTTCTCAGGCCGACGGAAATTTACCGACGTTTTTTTATGCAGGAGTATTAATGGTATTAGTAGCTATGTGTTTTAAAGTAAGCGCTGCGCCATTCCACTTTTGGGCTCCCGATGTGTATGAAGGCTCACCAACCGTTATCACGGCTTTAATGAGCACTATTGTAAAAACAGCGGCCTTCGCCGCATTCATGCACTTATTCCTGGTAGTGTTCGGTAAAGTAAGTGAGAGCTGGACCCCTGTTTTAGCGGTAATTATTGCTTTATCATTATTAGTATCAAACATTACAGCGGCATCTCAACAAAGTGTAAAACGTATGCTGGCGTATTCAAGTATTAGCCACGCAGCGTTTATGTTAATGGCCATACTGGCTAATAACAGGGGCTTCGCGAGTATTAATGCCATTTTATATTATTCATTGGCTTATTCAATCGGTTCTATTACAGCCTTTACTGTATTGTACAGTGTATCTAAACAAGATGGTAATGTTAACATTGAAGCATTTAACGGCTTAGGAAAACGTAATCCGTTTGTTGCCGGTTGTATGGTTGTTGCTATGTTGTCTTTAGCCGGTATTCCAATCACGGCAGGTTTCTTTGCTAAATATTTTGTATTTACATTATTGATCGGTACATCTTTTAAATGGCTCATCATATTGGCAATTCTTACGTCTGCCGTTGGTGTATATTATTACTTCAAAGTAATTATTGCCATGTATTTTAAACCGGCTAAAGAAGATCAAAAAGTGGTGTTGGAAACATCACATGTATTGTTACTTGCTTTAACAACTCTGTTTACAATAGCCTTAGGCGTGGTTCCAAAATATATTATCGAGATCTTTGGATAATATATTTTATGAAACTAAAAAAGTCCGTTCAAGTTTTTGAACGGACTTTTTTTGGTTTAAAAATCTATACAAAAGCGCTAAACCCCGTGATTGCTCTTCCAACAATTAACGTATTAATTTCTTTAGTGCCTTCATAAGAATAAATTGCTTCTGCGTCTGCTACAAACCTTGCTACATCATGTTCTAACAGAATGCCGTTTCCACCCATTACTTCACGCGCTTTGCTGACAATATCACGTGTACGTAAGCTGCAAAAGACTTTAGCCAGCGAAGCATGTTCGTCAGTTAATAGTTTCTGATCCTGTAATTCAGATAAACGGGCTACCATAGTTTGCATGGCTGTTAAGTTAGTCAGCATCTCTACTAAATGATTTTGTATTAACTGAAACGAGGCGATCGGTTTACCGAATTGTTTTCTTTCTCTTGTATATTTTAACGCGGCTTCATAGGCACCGCGTGCACAGCCTACGGCAAGCCATGCAACACCTGCACGCGTCATGCGTAATACATTGGCGGTATCTTTAAAGGTATTTGCTTTTTGTAAACGATCCGTTTCTTCCACTTTGCAATCTGTTAGTGTAATTAATCCATTTTGTACAATACGCAATGCCATTTTATCTTCTATTTTTTCTACGGCAAGCCCCGGTGTATTTTTTCTGACTAAAAATCCTTTCACTTGTTTATCGTCTTCATCTTCTGCCCATATAATAATAACGTCTGCAAAGGTTGCATTACCGATCCATTTTTTTTGTCCGTTTAAGGTCCATGTGTTTCCGTTTCGCTTTGTTTTCATAGTTAAACCTCCTGCAACCGCAGAGCCTACTTCAGGCTCGGTTAAACCAAACGCGCCTATTTTTTTTAAGCTTTTTAAATCGGGAAGCCATTCTTTTTTTTGTTCTTCTGAGCCCAGTAAATAAATGGATCCCATTACTAATCCGCTTTGTACGCCAAAAAAAGTAGCGAAGGAAACATCTACTCTTGCCATTTCCATTGCCAATACGCCTTCCATCAAATAAGACCTTACCGGATTATTATAGCCTTCATAAGTAATGCCGCAAATATCAAGTTCAGCCACTTTGGGTATAATGTGAAAAGGAAATTCTGCCCTTCTCCAATAATCATTTACAATAGGTTTAATTTCTTTTTCCATAAAAGCCCTTACTTTTAATTGAAGTGCCCGCTCTTCCGGTTTTAAAGTATGCCCAATGTTATAAAAATCTCCTTCAATAGGTGGAAGCTCTTTCTTTTTATGGTTTCCGCTTAACATTTTTGTAAGCCCTGCCAATTGTTTATCATCCAACTTACTTACATTTTTCATCACCTCTGCAAGGTCTATTTTTTGCGATAATTTGCCAAGGGCTTCCATATCTATCTGCTTGAACAGATGCATGGCATTTTTAATATTTGAGAAGAGTGACATAACCGTATAATTTAATAATGAATGTATAACAAAAAAACATGCCGGTGTCTTAAAATATCCTAATTGAAGGAAAAGGCAGAAGCCGTATAAATTTGCAGGCATTGTGCATATTATGTATTTTTGGATGAATCAAACCCCCTAAGAAATCTTAATTTATGAAGCATCTTTATTTACTTTTCTGCCTGTCCTTTTTAACCATCGTATCAAAAGCGCAAACCAAAGCAAAAACTATGGACCTGGGGAATATCATTTCTGATTCCGCGTCCATCAATATGGAACTGGGAACTAAATTGGGACTTGCTTCCATTAAAGGTTCACAAAGTGTGATCGAGATAAGGTTGTATTCCAATATAGGATTCCAGGGCACCCAATGTATGGTATTACAATATGATAAAAGTTGGAAAGCCACTAAGTATAAACTGGATGATAAAGGCACTCTTATTAAATCTACCCTTAAACCGGCAGGTGGCCCGGATGCCATAGCAAAGGCAATAATTGGGTTTAACGTATTTTCATTGCCAACACAGGCATCTTTAAATTCAGGATATAATAAGCTTGACTTGGCAGATAACGAAGTAATGTCCTTACATATGGACATCAGCGATGTACCATGTTATTTCATTCAGTTTAAAGTAAGCAATAATAGCCGTGAATATAAATACTGCGGCCCTAAAGAATATGCTATTTTTTATAAAGGACAGCACGAATACACTGATTTCAGTAATATATTGAAAGCATTTGCTAAACTTGAAGTAAAGTAAATGCGGTTAATAATCAGAGTGCATAAATAAATAAGTATGCCAAAATTTTTATTTTCCTTTCCCCTGACTGTGAGCAGCTAAATTGGCAATACGGTATAATAAACGGGAAGCCACATTAGCATTCCATTCGTCTTTACCGCCAACTTCATTTATATCGAAAGCAACAAATGTTTTTCCGGCGGCAACTATTTGTTCTAATAAATATAAAACCTGATCTGTTTCAAAACCACCGGCAACAGGGGTTCCTGTACCCGGACATAATTTCGGGTCCAGGCCGTCAATATCAAAGCTCAAATAAATATTTTTTGGAAGCTCAGCAATTATTTCTCTGCAAATAGCATCCCAAGTTTTGCCTTGATATTCCTGCTGTTTAATGTCCCTGTCAAAAAATGTTTTTACGCGTCCGTTCGAATTATTAATAATATCGAGTTCAGCTTGGCAGTAATCACGAATACCAACCTGCACAAGTTTTTTGACATTATTTATTTTTAACGCGTTATACATAATAGAAGCATGCGAAAATTCGAAACCCTCGTAAGCCACGCGCAGGTCGGCATGCGCATCAATTTGCAGGATAGCAAATTCGCCCACGTGCTCACTTAAAGCCTGCATCATTCCTAATGGCGTAGAATGGTCTCCGCCAATTAAACCAACCGTTTTATTTTGCTTTAAAAAATATAATGAACGTTGTTTTACCCAAGCATTCATTTCTGCGCATACTTTATTAATGTCTTTTATTTCTGTAATTTCAGCAGAAGGTTCACCGTTAGATTGCCTGTCAATAATGATTTCGGCAACCGGGCGATAGATCTCACTTTTCTCTCTCAGGCCTTCATTAATATCATCCATGGCTATCCCGAGTTTCCAAGCATCTTTCACAATAGGGTCGTATAAGTCAACTTGAAACGAAGCGTCAAAAATTTGCTGAGGTCCGTCAATAGTGCCTCCACCGTAACTAACGGTTACCTCCCATGGTACAGGAATTAATACTGTTTCCGATTCTGCAACAGTAAAAGGAAGGCCGAATAAATTAGCATTAACATCACCTACACTGTTAGGATCAAAGTTTTTTATTTTATCTTGTTTTGTCATTGTATAATTGTCTGTTGTTTAGTTGTATAATTGTTTTTTCATAAATACTGTATGTGAAGATTGATTATGTGTTTTATAAGTTAAATCATTTTTCATCTTACTTATTACTCCTGTTTCATCGCCTTATGGCGCCAGCCTTTCGATTTTCCATTTATTGTTTTCTAACGTATACGTTATTCTGTCGTGCAGGCGACTTTTACGGCCTTGCCAAAATTCATAGTAAGTTGCTTTAATCACATAACCTCCCCAAAAATCGGGACGAGGAATAGAAATATCTTTAAATTTCTCACCGGTTTCTTTCACTAAATCATCTAACGTTTCGCGGCTTGCTATAACATTACTTTGCGGAGAGCTCCAGGCCCCGAGCTTCGATTCTGTTGGCCTTGCGTTAAAATAGGCATCACTTTTTTCTTTACCGGCAATCTCTGCTACCCCTTCAATACGGATCTGTCGTTCGAGTTCGGGCCAAAAAAATGTAGCACATACATGCGGATTTGTTTCTATGTCAATACTTTTATGGGATCTGTAATTTGTATAAAAATAAAACTCGTTCTCCGAAAATTCCCTTAAATATACAATGCGTGCAGAAGGCTTGTGCTCCTTGCTTACAGTGGCTAAATTAAAAGCCTGAACTTCATTTACCTTAGAGTCAACGGCTTCTTTCATCCAGTTTTCAAATTGAATATAGGGTAAAGATGAAATAGCTTTTTCAGACAATTTTCCTTTCATAAAATCCTCGCGCAATTGCGAAATATATGTATTTACTTCACCCATTTTTGTAAATTTACCACAAATATAAAGATAGTTTAGCCATTGGTAAAGGCAGGAGATATATTAATTGCAAAGCCCTTTTTACAAGACGGCCATTTTAAGCGTTCTGTCATTTATATGGGAGAACATAATGATGAAGGCAGCCTCGGATTTATTTTGAACAAGCCGCACGGATTATTATTACGGGATATTTTCCCTCATTTAAAAAACGGTAATTTCCCTTTATTTGAGGGTGGTCCCGTATCACCAAACCAATTATTTTATACGCATACATTAGGCTTAAAATTGAGTGATAGTGTGGAAATTAAAAAAGGAGTGTATTGGGGCGGTAATTTTTTTGAGCTGACTCACATGATCGAACACGGTCAAATTTCTTCTAACGATATAAGATTTTATATTGGCTACAGTGGTTGGACTACCAAGCAGTTAGACGAAGAATTAGAAAGTAATACATGGCTCACACAATCAGCAGCTGATTATGATGAGCTGATTCAAACAGCGCCTGATGATTTATGGGGAAATGAACTGATCAAAATAAATCCCGGATATAAAGCATTTACTGATTTCTCATTTGATCCTTCTTTAAACTAGACCTATTTGTAGCGCTTTCAGCTATTTTTTAAGCGGTTAATTTTCAAAACGCCTTTTTTCAAAGCATACATAACGTTTTAACCGCCGGCCGGTTACCGTTTACCGACTAGGCGCCTACCTTAACCTAATACCCGTTGCAGGAGGTTTACAACAGTTGTATGTTTGATGAAAATTTACAGATCATGGAACTAAAAGATATAAATACGGAGACGGAACAGATGTGGAAGAAGCTTGAAAAAGAACATCGAAGAGGAAAAATGTTCGGAGGGTTTTTAATTGTTGCGGCGGGGGCACTTTTTTTGGCTAAAGAATTAGGCGCTGACATTCCGCAATGGGTTTTTAGTTGGAAAATGTTTTTAATTGCTGTAGGATTAGTTATGGGAGTGAAGCATAAATTTATGAATCCGGGTTGGTTGGTTTTAGTTTTAATCGGCGGCGCATTCTTACTTACCGATATTTACCCGGGAATCGTCATCAAACCTTTATTATGGCCCATCCTTGTCATTATTTTTGGATTATTCATCATCTTTAAACCTCATAGAAAAAGAGAACATCACCGGAAAAAATGGCAGAAATTTCATCAGCACCATCACAAATATAACAATAGGTATAACAGGGAATATAAAACCGACTGTTTTGTAGAAGAAACTGCTACCAATGAAGAAGTATTAGATTATACAACCTTTATGGGAGGAATTAAAAAAAATGTACTCACAAAAAATTTTAAAGGAGGCGATGTTACTACCATTTTTGGAGGAGCGGAAATAAATTTCTTACAAGCGGATTTTGAGGGTACTGCTACGCTCGAATTAACCTGTGTTTTTGCAGGCACAAAGTTAATTGTCCCTTCAAACTGGGAAATTAATTCTGAACTGGTTTCCGCTTTTGGAAACGTTGAGGATAAACGGCCTGTGCAACCAAAAAACACGGAAGGAAATACTAAAATATTAATCTTGAAAGGAAATGTATTCTTTGGAGGCATTGATATTAAAAGCTATTAATCAAATTATTAAAAACTAAACATAATGAAACGCTATCTTATAAAACTCATATTCAATATTAATATTGACAATGGAACACACGACTCTCAGTTTGATGAACAAATACGTATTGTTGAATCTTATAATATGGAAGACGCTTTCCACAAAGCACGAGCCATAGGTAAAAAAGAGGAAGAAACGTTTGTTAACACTGATAATAAATTAGTGCAGTGGAAATTTATTGATGTAGTTGACTTGTATGAGCTGGATGCCATTAAAGACGGAGAACAGGTGTATTCGAATACCCATGAGAGAGACGATACAACCTCTTTTATTAATTACATCAGGCAAAAAGCTATGGTAATTCAGGCAAAAAACTTAACCTTTGCCTAATTGAAGACTATTGGTTTGCCATATTCCAAAAGCCGGATTATCTGCCTGTATTTAGGATGGTGGGTGTTTTGGTCGTTTACGCAAACCTGTGTGCTACATCGCTTAGGGCTTAACTGGCAGATAGCGGGAATAGATGCACTTATATCAAATGCGTTATTGGGTGTTTTTTGTTTTGTATCCATTGCTGTATTTTATTATTACCAACCGGGGAATAATAACAGGGCTTACCGGTTTGTTTTCGCTTTAGGGCTTGCCGTTTTTTACAATGTCTTACTTAGGTTTGTTCTTAATTTTGTAATAACAACAGACGAAAACTATTCTGTTTTTTTACTCAACTCAATGCCTGTAAGGTTTATTATTTCGTTATTGGTGTTATCTTTTGTAACTCTTTTAAACTGGATGTGGAATTTATTGAAGGATCAGAAAGAGCAGGAACAGCGCAGGAACGATGCGGAGCAATTGGTGAAAGATGCCGAATTGGCAAGGCTTAGACAGCAGCTTCAGCCGCATTTTTTGTTTAATAGCCTTAATTCAATAAGTGCATTGGCAGGTACTAAGCCAAATGAAGCTCGTAAAATGATCCAGCAACTTTCTGATTTTTTAAGAGGAACTTTAAAAAAAGATGAGCAGCAATGCGTTGAATTAAAAGAAGAGCTGGAACATTTGAAATTGTATCTTGAAATTGAAAAAGTAAGATTCGGACACCGTTTGGAAGTGGAAGTAAATTTTGAAGAAAAAACGTTAACTATGGAGATTCCTCCTTTGTTACTGCAACCTATTGTGGAAAACGCCATTAAATTCGGGTTATATGATACCATTGATGAAATAACGATCAGTATTTCTTCTTATATAAAAGACGGTCTTTTACATGTTCAGGTTAAAAACCCGTT
>JBBRHI010000087.1:0-9234 GCA_038222995.1 Bacteroidia bacterium
CGCGCAAGCTTCGTATGCCGGTAATTCTGTTTTAGCCACCGGTAAATGGTTCAAGATAGGTGTTACCCAAAATGGTGTATACAAAATTGATAAAGCATTTTTAAGCAGTCTGGGTTTAGATGTGAGCTCTGTTGATCCCAGGAAAATAAGAATATACGGGAACGGCGGAAAGTTAATGGCAGAAAAAAATTCGGCTTTTCGCTATGATGACCTGATAGAGAATTCTATTTATATAAACGGCGAAAACGACGGTACATTTGATAATACGGATTATATTTTATTTTACGGACAAAGCACTGATTCCTGGAAAGTTTCTCCCGGTGCAGGAATCGCATTTGATTATTACCCGCATTCGTTTAGCGATACGTCGTTTTACTACATCACTGCCGACCTTGGTAACGGACAAAGAATGGCACAACAAAGTTCGTCGGCAACAGCCGCAAATAAAACCACAAACACGCAGGATTATTTTGGCTTGCATGAATTAAATACGCTTAATGTGGTTAAAAGCGGCCGCGAATTTTACGGCGAAAAATTTGATTTTAATACATCGTACAGCTTTAATTTTAATATTCCTGATGCTGTTATTGGAGACAGCGTTACCGTAAAAGTATCCGGTTTGTCAAGAAGCAATGTTATATCCTCTTACAATGTAAGTTATAATAACGGAAGTTTTACCTACAGCTGCGGAGCTACTAATACCAATGATTATACGGCAGATTACGGATATCCCGGGGAAGCATCACAGACAGGCGTTTTAGGATCCGGTATTTTATCGGTTACAGTTAGCAAGCTCACGAGTAACGCATCAGGATATTTGAATAAGATAGTATATAACTGCCGGAGAAATTTATTTTTCTCGCAATCGCAATTTAATTTCAGAGATCAAAAAGTAATTGGCGGTGCAGGCAGCTTTGCAAAATATATTATTACTAATAACGGAACTTTAGCCCCCACTATATGGGATGTAACCAATCCTTTAAACGTAAAAAACCAACTTTATAACACCGTTGGTAACATTCTTGATTTTACAAATTCAGCCGATTCCCTGAAAGAATTTTGCATGTTTACTCCTAACCGGGCATACACTCCCAAAGCTTACGGCAACGTGCCAAACCAAAACCTGCATGCCATACAACAGGCAGATTTTGTAATTGTAACGCATCCTTTATTTTTAGCAGAAGCTACACGTATTGCGAAACTGCATAAAGATTACGATACATTAAGCTATACCATTGCCACTACAGAACAAGTATATAATGAGTTCTCATCGGGCACACCCGACATCGGCGGAATAAGGGAGTTTGTGAGAATGTTATATAAACGGCCTACTGATCCCAACAAGGCCGTTAAATATTTACTATTACTGGGCGACGGCTCTTATAAAAACAAACCCATTAATTTAAGCGGTAACAGTGCTTTGATCCCAACTTACGAAACCCCGAATTCAAGCTCCTATATTAATTCTTTTGTAACAGATGATTATTTTGCCATGATGGATGACAATGAAGGGGATCTTGTTTCGGGGGATATCATAGACATAGGAGTAGGGCGTTTCCCGGTGAGAACAAGGGAAGAAGCAGACGCTGTAACCGCTAAGATAGAACATTATTATAAAAAAAATACGGGTTTTGACCCTAATGCCATTGAATCGTCATGTAACACAGCCGAGAATGATTACCCGCAAGGCGACTGGAGAAACTGGGTATGCTTTTTAGCAGATGACGAAGAGAACAATGAGTTTGTTAATGATGTAGAAACCCTGTCGAATATGGTATACAATAATAATAAGTCGTATAACATTGATAAGATTTACCTGGACGCATACAAACAATATTCTACACCGGGCGGAGACCGCTACCCTGATGTAGTAGATGATATTAACCGCAGAATGGAAAAAGGTGCTTTATTATTTAATTACGTGGGACATGGCGGTGAAGTAGGCTTAACCGAAGAAAGAGTTGTGGATGTGCCGCAAATTATGGCTTGGAAAAACATAAACAACATGCCGTTGATCGTAACTGCTACCTGTGAATTCAGCCGATTTGATGACCCCGACAGAACATCGGCAGGAGAGTATTGTTTACTTAATCCTAACGGTGGTGCCATTTCCTTAATGACCACTGTAAGACTGGCATTTGCGGGACCGAATCTTAATTTAAATTCAGCATTTTACAATCATGCGCTTGTACGCTTACCTAACGGTAAGTGGCCTGCCGTTGGTGACCTGATCAGGCTTACTAAAAGGGATATAGGCTTTAATCAAAATTATATGAACTTTGTTATTTTAGGCGATCCGGCTTTAACATTAGCTTATCCCGAACAAAAAGTTTATACGTCCACTATTAATTCACATGTGCTTAATTCCTCTTCAAACGATACATTAAAAGCTTTATCAAAAATAACCGTTACCGGGTATGTTGGCGATAAAACAGGGAACAAGCTAACCTCTTTTAACGGGGTGGTGTATCCTACTATGTTTGACAGAGAACTAAAAGTAAACACATTATCCAATGATATAGGTTCGCCCGTAACCACTTTTACACTTCAAAAAAACAGTATCTATCGCGGAAAGTCGGAAGTAAAGAACGGTGATTTTACCTTTACTTTTTTAGTTCCTAAAGATATATCAAACAATTACGGAAAAGGGAAAATAAGTTATTATGCGCATAATGGTGTACATGACGCAAGCGGATATTACGGTAATGTAACGGTAGGCGGGTATAACCAAAACGCTGTGCCTGATAACGACGGGCCGGTTATTCATTTATATATGAATGATGAAAAGTTTGTGGCGGGAGGACTTACCAACGAAAACCCTAAAATATACGCGGTTTTAGCCGATTCGAGCGGGGTAAATACACTCGGCACCGGGATAGGGCACGATGCGGTAGCCATTTTAGATGAAAATTCCAGTAAGCCGATTGTACTCAATGATTATTATGAGGCTGATCTTAACACCTATCAAAAAGGGAAGATTCGTTACCCGTTCTCAAGCCTAAGCGAAGGAAGCCACCGGATCAGCGTAAAGGTTTGGGATGTACAAAACAACTCTTCCACTTCATATACTGATTTTATAGTTTCTGATCAAGCAGCGCTTGCCCTGAAGCATGTTTTAAATTACCCGAATCCTTTTACCACCAAAACAAAATTTTTTATTGAACATAATCAGTGTTGCACCACTCTAAAAGCGGTAATCCAGATCTACACAATAAGCGGGAAAATGGTAAAATCGATAAACCAGACAATAAATAACGAAGGTTTTCGTTTTGACGGTATAGAATGGGACGGCAAAGATGATTTTGGTGATAAACTTGCGAGGGGTGTGTACATTTACAGGGTAATAGTTACGGATAACTCTCAGAAAAAGGCTGAAAAAATTGAGAAGCTGGTAATTCTAAATTAATCATATATTTGACGTGCCTTTTTTTAAAGAGAAAACAATGCAAAAAAGAATTTTAGGAACTTTCGGAACCGGAGTCATATTATGTGCGCAGGCAAACGCACAAACAAGCTCAAATTTAACTACACAACAATTAAGCGGACGTGTTAATACAATTACCACTGCCGTACCTTTTTTAATGATCTGCCCTGATTCGAGGGCAGGCGCTATGGGAGAAGTTGGGGCTGCTACACCGGCTGATGCTAACAGCATAGCCTGGAATTGCGCCAAGATGGCCTTTGCGGAAAAGAAAACCGGTGCTGCTCTTAACGTTACGCCTTGGTTAAAGCAGTTGGTGCCTGATATTTATTTATACTATGTGTCAGGATACACCAAGATTAGCAAAACCCAAGCTATAGGTGCATCGTTACGTTATTTTTCGTTAGGTAACATTACATTTACAGATATTGCCGGTAATACCACAGGGCAGTTCAGGCCAAATGAATTTTCATTAGATATTGCTTATTCACAAAAATTATCAGAAACTTTTTCTGCCGGCTTAGCATTACGTTATATCCGTTCCAACCTTGTGGGCAACTACTCTCTTAACGGACAAAACATTCGGCCGGGGCAAACCGTAGCCGTTGATTTTGGTTTATACTATCAATCAAAGAAAAACTTTAAAGTCGGCGAGAAAAAAGCCGTAGCTTCTGCGGGCTTAGTGTTCACTAATATCGGCGGTAAAATATCTTACTCTGAAAAGAAAGATTTTATCCCGATGAACTTAAGATTAGGCGGCGGATTAAAAACACAATTGGATGAAGCTAACTCATTTGGGGTTTACGGAGACCTTAATAAATTATTAGTGCCTTCACAGCCCGTATACCAAAAAGCACTTGACTCTTTAGGTAATCCTACCGCATTTAATGCCATTGACCCTAATACAGGTAAGCCGGTTATTGCGGCCGGTAAAGACCCCAATGTTCCTGTAGCGCAAGGCATCGTACAATCGTTTGGTGATGCACCCGGTGGCTTTAAAGAAGAGCTTAAAGAGATTAACTGGAGTATCGGTTTTGAATACTGGTATGGACCGAACGGGATAAAAACGTTTGCGGTACGCGGGGGCTATTTTAATGAAGCAAAAACAAAAGGAAACCGTAAATTTTTTACCGTTGGTATCGGTGTAAGGTATAACGTATTTGGGTTAGATATGTCGTATTTAGTGCCTATTACACAACGTAATCCTTTACAAAACACGTTACGCTTTACACTCAGCTTCGACTTTGATGCTTTTAAAGGACAAGGCGATACTCCAAAACCTACTGAATAAATTAATTATTTCATCATATAAAAAAGTCCCGCGAATTAATTTGCGGGACTTTTATTTTAAGGCTAATCAGTTTATTTTTTCCGTCTTGATTTTTCTTTCATGATCAGGCTTAGCTCTCTGCCTGTTTGTCCTTTTACGGATGTATTTTCCTGGGCCCTTCTTATTAAGTAAGGCATTACCTCTTTAATGGGCCCGTAAGGCACATATTTAGCAACGTTATACCCTGCAAGCGTTAAGTTATAACTGATGTGATCGCTCATGCCTAACAGCTGCGAAAAATAAACACGTTTATCGGCATTGGAAATACCATGCTCCTGCATTAGTTTTACTAAATACAAACTGCTTTGCTCGTTATGCGTACCCGCACAAAGTCCAACCAACTCAATATGCCTGATACACTCATCCAGTGCCAAATTATAATCACGATCAGACTGTTCTTTCGAATCCTGGATCGGTGAAGGATAATTTTTTTCTGTTGCGCGTTTACGCTCTTTTTCCATATAAGCGCCGCGTACTAATTTAGCGCCCACGTAATATTTTTCTGCTTTTGCTTTTGCAATAGTTTGTTTTAAAAAAGCAAGCCTGTCTTTTCTATACATTTGAAATGTATTGTATACAATGGCTTTTTCTTTATTGTATAATTGCATGTTTGCATCTGCCAAATCATCAATGGCAGGCTGTATCCAGCTTTCTTCGGCATCAATAAACAGAGGCTGGCCGGCTTTATAGGCTGCTTCGCAAATAGCATGCACGCGCTGCTTTACGTTATCGTATTCCTTTGTTTCGTCGGGTGTAAGCGGCGCTTTAGAACTTACTTTTTCAAGCAAGTCAAAGCGAGCCAGGCCGGTAACTTTAAATACGCAAAACGGAATATGCTCATTTTGCTTTGCTTTATGAATTGTTTCAAGGGTTTCTTTAAGGCAGGCGTCAAAGTCTGCTTCACTTTCTTTCCCTTCTACACTGTAATCTAAAATAGTACCGATATTAAACTTACCGAGTTCGTTAATGGTATGGTCACAATCGTTAATGGTTTCACCGCCAACAAATTGCTTAAAGATGGTGCTTTTAAACAACCCTTTAAGCCCGATCGATAAAGCAAGCGGCGCGGTTTTTGCACCCATTTTTACCAATGCGGGATTGCTGATGAGTTTAAATAACCAGTAAGAACGGTTTAGATCGTTATTAGATTTTGCTTTAAAAGCATTTTCTGTATTATCAAAAGAAATCATGATGTAAAATATGCTCAAATATAAAGGTTTAAACGCTTAAATTTTAACCTTAATTAATAAAGTTTAACGGATGTGTGTATTACTATTTAAGGGCGGTAACACGTTAATCATTAATATTGCAGCCGTCCCTTTTTATACTAAAATTAATACTATTTTTGCTTATGCTAGTTTCCGATTTAATTACAGATGAAATTCCTCCGCTAAAACATACAGATACTGTTGAGGTGGCTTTAGACTGGATGGAACAATTTAAAGTATCACATTTAGCAGTGGTAAAAGACAGGGAGCTGATCGGTATTGTTTCTGAACATGAGCTAATGGACTACAACCATCCCGAAGAAACGCTCGAGCAAATTAAAACTCCTTTACTCAAACCTATTATTCATAATTACCAGCATACGTACGATCTGTTAAAGTTAATGATGTCGTTTAACCTTACTTTAATACCCGTGTTGGATGATAAAGAATTATACAAAGGCTGCATTACCTTAAAAGGTTTACTGCAAAACATTTCCACAATGGCTTCGGTACAAAATCCCGGTGGTGTAATTGTACTGGAAGTTAACCAGGCCGATTATTCGTTAACGCAAATAGCCAATATTGTAGAAGGGAATGATTCGAAGGTATTAAGCGCGCACGTATCATCGATACCCGAGAGCACTAAAATGGAAGTAACCATTAAAGTAAATACGGAAGACCTTTCAAGAATACTGCAAACATTTTACAGGTATAACTATATTGTAAAGGCATCTTTTCAAAACAGTAACTTTGAATCGGCCATTAAAGATAAATTAGACGAGTTCATGCACTTTTTAAACATTTAAAAAAGAGACAAAGAAACGTAAGGTCAGAAGAGATAACCATTGGAGTTTATTTGTTAGAAATTAAAAGAATGACGATAGCTGTATACGCCAGAAATACAAAAGAAAATTTTCCGCATTACTTAGAGCAGCTCTTAGAACTATCGGCTAAAGAAAATTTTAAGGTCATTGTATATAAACCTTACCTCGAATTTTTAGCAACAGCAGGCGCAGGGCATTTACCGGCCGGTACATTTTGTAATTCGGAAGAGCTTATTGCAAAAGCCGATTACGTTATTTCATTAGGCGGCGACGGTACCCTGCTTGAAACCCTTGAATTTGTGAGGAGATCGGGCATTCCCGTATTAGGCGTAAACACAGGGAGATTAGGTTTTTTAGCAACCGTATATAAAGAAGATTTTTCGAGTGCGATACAACAATTAATAAAAGAAAAATACACACTCGATAAACGGGAATTAATTGTGCTTGAAAACCATTCGCAAGAATTTCATCATGTAAATTATGCGCTGAACGAATTTACCATTCACAAAAAAGAATCGGGCGCCATGATCCATGTAGATACCTATGTGGACGGTGTATTTTTAAATTCTTATTTTGCCGACGGGCTAATCGTATCAACCCCCACAGGCTCTACCGCCTACTCGTTAAGCTGCGGCGGCCCCATTATGTTGCCCGATTCCGATAACTTTATTGTAACTCCTATAGCCCCGCATAATTTAAATGTAAGGCCTATTGTTATCTCTAACCACAAAACACTCAGCTTTAAAGTATCGGGCCGGAGCGACAGCTTTAATGTAGCTTTGGATTCACGCTCGCAAACGGTAACGCAACACTCGGAGCTCGTTATTAAAAAAGCCGATTTTCGCTTTAACCTGATTAACCTTGAAGGGCAACACTTTTTTGAGACCCTGCGTAACAAACTGCTGTGGGGATTGGACAAACGGATGTAAGCCCGACCCTCTACAAAGCATAATGGAAAATGTAATATAATATTTACTAAAAATTACACACATTCAATTTTAATTGTAAAAAGTTTATTTAATTTTGAGGGCTCATTAACCCCTCTTAATAAACACATTATGTCATTTATCCATTCAATAGTAGCAAGACAAATTTTAGACTCACGCGGAAACCCTACTGTTGAAGTAGATGTTGTTACCGACCAGGGAATTTTAGGAAGAGCTGCGGTACCTTCAGGCGCTTCTACCGGCATACACGAAGCCGTTGAATTAAGGGATAATGATAAAACACAGTACATGGGCAAAGGTGTGAACCGCGCCGTAAATAACGTAAACACCGCTATTGCCGAAAAACTGAAAGGACAATATATTTTTGATCAGAGTGTAATTGACGCGTTGATGATCGAATTGGACGGTAGTCCCAATAAAGGAAACTTAGGCGCTAACGCCATTTTGGGTGTATCTTTAGCGGTAGCACGCGCAGCTGCCGAAGAATGCCGCCAACCTCTATACCGTTATATTGGCGGAGTTAACGCTAATGTGTTACCAATACCGATGATGAATATTTTGAACGGTGGTTCACATGCCGATAACGGCATCGACTTCCAGGAATTTATGATCATGCCTATAGGCGCTGAAAACTTTAGTGAAGGCCTGCGCATGGGCACAGAAGTGTTCCATCATTTAAAAGCAGTATTGAAATCAAAAGGCATGTCAACTAATGTTGGCGATGAGGGTGGCTTTGCCCCTGACTTTAAAAATAATGAGGACGCTATTAAAGCAGTGATGGAAGCCATTGATAAAGCAGGCTACAAAGCGGGCGAAGATATTTATATTGCTATGGATGCGGCCGCTTCCGAATTTTATAATACGGATGAAAAAGTGTACCACTTTAAAAAATCAACCGGTGATAAATTAACTGCCGCACAAATGGTAGAGTTTTGGGCAGACTGGAGAAAAAAATATCCGATCATCTCTATTGAAGACGGTTTTGCGGAAGAAGATTGGGACGGTTGGAAATTAATGACCGATAAGTTGGGCGCTACTACACAATTAGTAGGCGATGATTTATTTGTAACCAATGTCGACTTTTTATCGAAAGGAATAAATACCGGTGTAGCCAATTCTATTTTAGTAAAAGTAAACCAGATCGGTACTTTAACTGAAACTATTAATGCGGTTCAGTTGGCACAAACTAACAGCTATACTACCGTAATGAGCCATCGCAGCGGTGAAACAGAAGATACTACTATTGCCGATTTAGCTGTAGCATTAAGCTGCGGACAAATTAAAACAGGCTCGGCATCACGCAGCGACCGGATCGCTAAGTACAACCAATTGTTACGCATTGAAGAACAGTTAGGAACAAGCGCACGATACATTGGTAAAGACTTTAAATTTTTAAAAAAGTAAGTCCTGACAGTATACAAAATAAAGAGTCCTGTACTGATAAAGTGCAGGACTCTTTTATTTAATGTGTGTTCACGAAGTAGAAATCCTGAAGTAATGAAAA